>NZ_LMQJ01000011.1:0-121411 GCF_001424605.1 Bradyrhizobium sp. Leaf396 | reverse complement strand
TGATCCCGATCCTCGCCGGCTATGTATCCCATGAAAATGGCCACCCCGTTCCCGAGGCGGCCATCCTAGCCGATTTGCCCGGCTTTCCACACAGCCTGCATCGAGGGCGGGGCTTCGGCAGAGCTGATGCGTTCTAGTCGACGACTACGCGCGCACGCCTCCCCGGGCCCCTGAGGCCGTGGTGGTTTTGGTCGTGCGTTTGGTAGTCGTGAACATGGCGCAGACTTATGCGGGAGAGTCTTGCGGGCGTCAATGGCCATTCGGCCCATCGATTTCCCCGGGCGGACAGCCGCTGCTATCTGGCCCGTGCGCCAGGCGGCTCCAGAATGACCTCCTTGAGGTCGTCGCCGCTGATCACGACGATCGCAAAACTGAGCCGGCCGCGCTCGCGCACCAGCCCACCGCTGATCGCCTTGCCGGAGGCCGCGCGCTCGGCGACACGGACGGCATCGGCGAGGCGGTGCCTGATCGCGCCCAGCGCTGCGAGGTTGCTACGGTCCTCGCGGTCGAGCTCCGTGAGGGGGAGGGCGGCTTCCCCGTCGACCAGCTCGCCGGTCGACGCACTGATGGTGTGGCGCCAGATGCGGTCGTTGTGCACGGTCTTCACCCGATACACCGGCACGCCGGCGGCACCGTCGAAACTCACATCCGCTGTCGTGGCGCCGGCGTGCCGGCCTTCGGCAATCGCCATGGCCTGGCTGATCGAGATCGGTACACTGCGGAAGCGCTCGATCTCGCGGCTGATGGCCAGACGGTCGGCATCCGCGTTGCCAACCGTCTCGCCGTGCAGGGCGATTGGGGTGCCTCCGGCGGAGACGATCGCCTGCGCCGGCGCTGCGACGAGCAGCGCTGCGAGGGCGGTGGCGGAAAGCGTCCAGGGGTGTGCTGTCGTCATACTCGAAACCCTCGGCCAGCGAGTGTGCCGGATGATCGTAAAGAATTCGCGGCCGGCCTCGGGCAAAGGCCGGCCGCGGAGCGCCGCGGCGGGCCTTACCTGCCGTGGCGACCGAAAGCGATACGGACCTCTTTGGGGCTGTGAAAAAGCGACCCGCACCAACTTGTAACGAAACAATACCGTATCGTTTTATTTCGGTCAACGGTGGCGCGACCGTTCCCCATGGAAACCTCAAGAGCTCACGAGATCGTCAGCGCGAGGAACGGCGCCTCGTTGGGACCCGCGTCGAGTCCTGGACCCGGTCGGCAGGTCCCAGCGCGCCGGCCAGGAACAGCTTGATCGCCGCGCGCATGCGCTTTTCGGCTGTCTTCAGCTCCAGCGCCGTTCCGAACGTCGCCATGCGGTGAGTGTGACCGACGACGACGTCGAGAAATACCTCCGCGGCGATGGTGGTATCTTCGACGTCGAGCGCACCTTGAGTCACCAGATGATCGAAGAAACGCGCCGTGGTCGCGACCGCCTTGAGCCAGCCTTCCTCCTTGCCGAGCTTGGCGACATCGGGGAAGTTGATGGCTTGCGCCGTCATCATGCGGCTGAAGGCGACGGCATCGGGACCACAGGTGAAGGTCAGCATCTCGCGGCCGATCTCGACCAGCCGCTGCTCGACCGAGATGTCCGAGGCGCTGCTGAGCTGCGTCTCTGCTGCGGCCGAGAGCGGTGCGAGCCAGCGCGCGATCTCGCGTCTCAATACTGCCGCGAACAGCCCGCGCTTGTCGCCATAGCGCGAATAGACCGTGGGCTTGCTCACCCGAGCGGCTTCCGCAACGGCGTCAAGCGAAGTTGCATCGAAGCCGCGATCCAGGAACAGGCGGGTGGCGACCTCGATCAGCCGCTGGTCTCGCTCGATCGCAGCTGACTTCGTCGGCCGGCCGCCGCGGGATTTCGGCATCTCGCGCCGTGGTGCTGCCGGTTTCGTCCTGGTCGCAGTCAATCCCATGCCCAATGATTCCTGCGCATTGCTCTCGTCAATCGCTCTATATCGTGCAGGGGCGGGTGCGTCATCGCCAATTTGGCCGAATTGGCCGCATCGTCAACGGTCTCCGTTGGACCGCGTTCCGTCACGAAGGATCAAGGAAGCGTCGAGGTCCAGGCTTGGCCGGATGCAGCCCTCTCGTATCCGTATTGATACAGCGCCCGCATATAGGCGGTATCAAATCCCTCCGAGCGCGGGGCGGGGTAGTCGCGCGCGATGTAGGAGAGATGAAAGCCCAATCGGTTGCGCTTGGCGAAATCGTAGGTCGAGAAGATGATCGAACGCGTTTGCGATTGCGTGATCGCCGAGAGGCTGCGCGAGGCAACGTCGATGGTGCCGTTGGCGACGAGTTCGAAGTTGCGTTCGATCTTCTTGTTGACAAGGATGTAAATGTCCATCCTCGCATTGCCGGGCAGGCGGCCGCTCTGGAACAGCAGGGCTTCCGGCAACGTCAGCACCGGCGCCGTCACGCCGCCGTCGACATGCATCTCCTGAAACTTGCGGCCTTGTCCTTCGGCATCGATCATGATGGGCGGAAACACCAGGGGAATGCTGGCCGAGGCCGCCATCACGTCTCGGAACAGCTTCAGCGCCTCCGGGCTTCCGACCGTCGCGATCTTGCCCATATCCCAGATCGCGGTGCGCTGGGTGTCCAGGTCGGTCGTCACCACCAGGAGCTTGCGGCCCTTGGCGTGCTCGCGCGCGACCTGCGCCATGATCTCCGGACCGACGTAGGCTGCGACCAACTCGCGCAGCCGCGTGTTGCCGAACAGGCCGGACCCGAACAGCACGCGCATGATGCTGGGATCGTCCAACAGGCTTTCCGCGATCCCGCTGGTGTAGACCTCCTTCAGCGTGTCGTCGTATTGCGGACCAAGAAATGCAAACGGAGCGATCAAGCCTCCGGTGCTGACTCCCGAGACGACCGAGAAGGTGGGGCGGGTTCCGGCCGCGGTCCAGCCGTGGAGCACGCCGACGCCGTAGGCGCCATCGGCACCGCCACCGGAGAGTGCCAGATAGGACTTGGGCGCGGTGCGGGTGTCTTTCTCGAAGCTGAACTTCGTGACGGGATCGTCCGCGTAGCGCCGGAGACCATCGATATCGAGCACGCGCGACGTGCTGGCTTCAGCGGCCGTGTAGGTCGTGCGAGGCAGAGAGGTGCAGGCGCCGAGCGCCAGGCTGCAAGTCAGCACCAGCAGGCCGACGCCTCTATGTCTGATCCGGTCACGCGAGGAGACCGGTTCGTCGTTCGAAGATGAAGGGTGGGACATTGTCGTTGGCTGGCGACCACGCATCTACCGCCGTCAGCAAATCGCCGCGGCATATCGACCAGCCCCGGGGAAAACTATACTGTATCGTTTTGTTTTACAAGGGCGACGGGGCACTGATCTTGCGCCGATGGCTGTCCCGGTCTGAAGCACAAGGGGGGCCCGAGCATGGCTTCGCGGTTGATCGGCTTCCTCCGACACGCAATAAGCACCGCCATGAATCCCGACAATGACCTTCCCAATCACTTTGAGTTGCTCGCCACCGATGGCGCCGCGCGCACCGGGCGCCTGACCACGCCTCATGGCATGGTACGGACGCCTGCCTTCATGCCGGTCGGCACCGCCGGCGCCATGAAAGGCATGCACTGGCGCGAGGTCCGCGATGCCGGCGCCGATATCGTGCTCGGCAACACGTACCACTTGATGCTGCGTCCGAGCGCCGAGCGGATCGCCGCGCTCGGCGGCCTGCAGCGATTCACCGGCTGGAACGGGCCGATGCTGACGGATTCAGGTGGCTTCCAGGTGATGTCGCTCGCGGATCTGCGCAAGGTCAGCGAGCACGCCGTCACTTTCCGCTCGCACATCGACGGCGCCAAGGTGGAGCTCTCGCCGGAGCGCTCGATCGAGGTGCAGCGTTTGCTCGGCTCCGATATCGCCATGCAGATGGACGAATGCGTGCGGCTGCCGGCCGAGCCGGCCGACATCGAGCGGGCGATGCAATTGTCGCTGCGCTGGGCCGAGCGCAGCAAGCGCGCCTTCGAGAGCGCTCCCGACGGCTACATGCTGTTTGGCATCGTGCAGGGCGGCGATGTGCCTCAGCTCCGTCATGCAAGTGCCGAGGGCCTCGTTGCGATCGGCTTCCACGGCTATGCAATCGGCGGCCTTGCGGTCGGCGAGCCGCAGGCGGTTATGCTGGCAATGATCGACGAGACCGCGCCGCTGCTGCCAGCAGAGCGCCCGCGCTATCTGATGGGTGTCGGCACGCCCGACGATATCCTCGAAGCCGTGAAGCGCGGCATCGACATGTTCGATTGCGTGATGCCGACGCGCAATGGCCGGCACGGCGTCGCCTTCACGCGCTTCGGCCAGGTGAATTTGCGCAACGCGCGCCACGCCGACGATCCACGTCCGCTGGACGAGGCGAGCTCGTGGCCTGCGGCACGCAACTACGCGCGGGCCTATCTGCATCATCTCGTCAAGGCAGGTGAGACGCTGGGGGCGATGCTGCTGTCCGAGATCAACATCGCTTACTACCAGTTCCTGATGCAGGGCATCAGGGACGCGATTGCGCAGCGAAAGTTCGATGAATTCTATCAGCGTACGCGCGAGGACTGGGCGAGGGGCGACATCGCCCCGCGCTAGCTCAGTTGCAGATGAAGCTTTGCTTCAGAGCGTGCTTGGTCACGAAGCCATAGCCACAATTGTCGCAGGTCCAGAGATAGCTGATCACGTGGTCAGAGACGTAGGCTGATGCTTCGGCGGCGACCATGGTGTCGGCGCAGACGGGACAGGTCGGCAGCTCGCTGCAACGCGGATCGCGGTTCAGTGCGACGGTCGACATCACTTCAGCAATTGCTGACATCGTGGTGACCTCCCTACTTTAAGACATAAGTCTAACATAAGCAGAAGCGGTTGACGAGGTCGCAACACAAATGCGGTGGTTTTCTGATCTTTGTTGCTCACGCGATTTTGCGATGCAGCGTACTTAACATGTGCCGGATTGTCGCTTGCTTGTCGCCGTAAGCTGTCTGTAACTGCGCAAATGGTCGCGACAGAAATTCAGATCGTCGCCATAGGGAGTTCATTATGGACACATCGTCCACCACGGGTGCAACGCACCAACCCGGCCGCGGCCGGATCTATGACTCGGTCGTCGAGGCCTTCGGCAATACGCCCACCGTGCGTTTGCGCCGGCTGCCCGGCATGCGCGGCGTCAACGCGACCATTTTGGCAAAACTCGAATATTTCAATCCTGCCGCAAGCGTGAAGGACCGCATCGGCGCGGCCATGATCATCGCGATGGAGAAGGCGGGCATCGTCAAGCCCGACACTGTGCTGATCGAGCCGACCTCGGGCAATACCGGCATTGCGCTCGCATTCGTGGCGGCCTCCCGCGGCTACAGGCTCAAGCTGGTGATGCCGGAGTCGATGTCGATCGAGCGACGCAAGATGCTGGCTTTTCTTGGCGCCGAACTGGTGCTGACGCCGGCGGCGCAAGGCATGAAGGGTGCGATCGCCGCCGCCGAGGAGCTGGTGAAGACGACGCCGAACGCCGTGATGCCGCAGCAGTTCAAGAACCTCGCCAATCCCGATGTGCACCGGCGTACCACGGCGGAGGAGATCTGGAACGACACCGGCGGCAACATCGACTTCTTCGTGGCCGGCGTTGGCACCGGCGGTACCATCACCGGCGTCGGTCAGGTGCTGAAGCCGCGCAAGCCGGGCTTGCGTGTGGTCGCGGTCGAGCCGGAGGAGAGCCCGGTCCTGTCGGGTGGACAGCATACCCCCCACAAGATCCAGGGCATCGGCGCCGGCTTCGTCCCTGACATCCTTGATCGCGCGGTGATCGACGAGATCGTGAAGATCAACTCCACGACGGCGATCGAAACCTCGCGCGCGCTGGCGCGTCAGGAGGGCATTCCCGGCGGCATATCTTCGGGCGCGGCGATCGCGGCGGCCCTGGAGATCGGCAAGCGACCGGAGGCTACGGGAAAGACCATCCTGGCGATCGTGCCGTCCTTCTCCGAGCGCTATCTGTCGACGGCTCTGTTTGAAGGAGTTTAGCAGATGGCAGATCAACCGAGGCGACCGCGTACGCTTGGCGATGCCAGGAGCGAAGCGGAGGCCGCGTTCAAGAAGGTGACCGCAAAGGTGGCCGCCGCGCCACCCAGGCAAATCGCCGTTCCCGGGATCAAGGAGCAGGTCACGCTGCGCATCGATCAGGACGTGCTGGAGTTCTTCCAAGAGGGCGGGCCGGGCTGGCAGGACCGCATCAACGAGGCGCTGCGAAAGGCGGCGGGGAAGTAGGCAGCGTCGTGATTGCGCGCGCAGCGAAACAATCCAGATGTCTCCACGGGACAGCCTGGATTTGCTTCATCGCAAGGGCTCCTTGCGATGACGGAGCATGCGGCGACATCGTCTTACAAAGAAAAAGCCCGGCATGAGCCGGGCTTTGTTTTGAGAGTGGCTGGCGCCTCAGCGGCGGAACATGCCGCCCATCATGCCGCCGACGACACCGCCAACGAAGGCCGCGCCGGCTGCATCGCCGGGATTGCTGCGGTGAGGAGCCGGTGCCGGCGCGCTGCTCGGAGGCGGCGCGCTGGCGCGCCGGGCAGGCTTCTGACTGGTGTCGCTCGCCGTCGCGGGCGCAGCCATGATCTCCGAAAGCAGGGCCTTGTGCTGGTGCTTGTTGAGGTAGCCGGACGATGGATAGCCACGCGCGGCCTGCCAGCGCCTGAGTACCGCGCGGGTCTCTTCGCTGAACACACCGGTCTGCTTGGTATCGAAGCCGAGGCTGGTGAGCCGGCGCTGCACGTCGCGTCGCTGGGTCTTGTTGAGTCCGATCTGGTCCTCGGTGAGCTGGGTGGCCTCGTCCGTGAAGGTTGCGGGATCGACGCCCGCGTTGAGAGTGCGGGTCGCGGTCGAGGTGCCGCTCTTGATTGCTGCGAGGCGTGCCAGCGCCAGCGCCTTGAACTGGCCATTCGGATAGGCCGAGAGATAGGCGTTGAGCTCCTCCGGCTTGTTGGACTCCTTCACCGAGCGCCAGTATTCGAGCTCCACGCCATCCGAGCTGCTGCTGGCCCCCGGCACGATGCCGGAAGCGGTCGGCGCTGCGTTGGCGACCTGGGTCGTCGGGGCCTGATTGAGATAAACGGAGCCGGTCAGATTGGTGTGGCCCCAGGGCAACTGGCTCTTGCGGGTCTCTTCATTGACTTGGGCGCGCACCGAGGTCATCGCCTGCTGGATCTCGACGCCGGGCTTGGTGATGTTGTCGATCAGCGCGCGGGTGAACGGGCTGTTGTTGCCCTCCTGGCCGTCGAGCGCGGTCTGGCCGGGACCGGTGGCGAACGCGATCAGCGTGCCTTCACCGGACTTCATCTCGGCGAGACCGCTCTGCACGTTGACGCTGCGGGTGGCGGCATTCGACTTGATCTTGGCGGCGAAGGGATTGTCGCGGCAGGCGTCGAGGAAGACCAGCTTGACCTTGGCATCGCCCATGGTTTGCTCGAGCGTCAGGTCGATGTTGATGGCAGCTCCCAGCTTGACGTCCATCTCCGATTTGATGTCGGCATCGACGGGCAGCAAGTAGTTGGTACCGCTGACGGCGATGCCGTGGCCGGCATAGTAGAACAGCGCGATGTCGGAGCCCTGCGCCTTGCGACCGAAGTCGAGCAGCTTTTCGGTCATTTGGTCGCGGCTGAGATTGGAGCCTTCGATCACCTCGAAGCCGACATTGCGCAGCGTGGCCGCCATCGCTTTGGCATCGATCGGCGGGTTCGGCAGTTGCGCGACGTTCTTGTAGGAGCCGTTGCCGACCACGAAGGCGACACGGCGGTCGGCCTTGGCAGCACTGATCGACAGTGCCATGCACATCAGCGAAGCGAGGAGGGTGAGATAGCGCATTCTGAAATCCCCAGAATCGAATTGCAGGCAGCAACAGACTGGCAACGAACCTACACGAAGTGCCCGACTTCGCGCCACCAAAACGGCCGCCCGTTGGGTTCAACCCGCTGCTGTGTGGCCAATGTGCACGATGGAGTGCCTCTCCAACGTGATCCAAATCACACGGTCACTTAGTTTTGTCGCTCGGGGGCGGCGCGAGGTTCACTGCGCGCGAGCGGGGACCGGCGAAGTGGGCTTCAAATTCAGGAGATTGCCACCGAGGATCAGCGCCGCCCCCAGCACGGTCCAGGCATCGAGCCGCTCGGAATACAGCAGCCAGCCGGCAGCCGCGGTCAATGGAACCCGCAGGAAGTCCATGGGGACGACGATCGTTGCGTCGGCATAGCGCATGGCGCTGGCGAGACAATAGTGTGAAAATGTACCGCAGACGGCAATCACGCCGAGCCAGGCCCAGACGTAGGTCGATGGCCAGGTCCAGACGAACAGCGTCGGAACGAAGCCTGCGGCGGACTGCACCACCAGCATCCAGAAGAGGATCGAGAGCGCACTTTCAGTGCGGGTCAGCGATTTGACGAGGGCCATGGAGATGCCAAAACCCATGGCTGCTCCAAGCGCGATGAGCTGACCCGGATTGACCTCGCCAGTGGCGGGCCGGACGATGACGATCACCCCAACCAGTCCGAGCACGATGGCGGCGATCTTCCAGGGCGTCATGCGCTCGGATAGGAAGCTTGCGGCAAGGATGGCCGTCCAGATCGGCATTGTGAACTCGATCGCGACCACCTGACCGATCGGGATCAGCGTCAGCGCAAAGAACCAGCCGAGCTGGGCAAAATAGTGCACCAGATTGCGCCCGATGTGTTGCGGCAGGCGCGATGTCTTGACCGTCTTCAAGCCGCCCGCGCGGTAGATGATGGGGGCGAGTAGCACGAAGCCGATCAGCGACCTCACCTCCATGATCTGAAAAACATTCAGCTCGCGCGTGGTCTCGCGCCCGGCAACCGCCATGACCAGCATCAGCGAGAGCCAGCCGGCCATCCACAGTGCAGCCATCGCTTTGGACGGTGTCGTGCTCATGAGGGGCCGGATGCCGGAGGATGGAAAGCCGAAAAGGACGGCCGGTATCGGCGACATTGCCGATGTTTGCAACGGTCAAATCTGCGGATGCAGCGATGCAGGGCTCGTGCTAGGCATCTACTGGATAACGAGAATATCGGGAGACCTTCGCTCATGCATATCTTGCAGCCGGCCGAATGGAAAAAACCGCGTGGCTTTTCCCATGGCATTGTGGTCGACGGACCCGGGCGCTGGGTGGTTCTGGCCGGCCAAACCGGCGGCGACGAGTCCGGCAATTACGCGCCCGACATGGCCGCGCAGGTCGCGACTGCGCTGAAGCGGATCATCAACCTACTCGACGAGGCCGGGGCCGGCCCTGAGCACATCGTTCGCCTGACCTGGTACCTGACGAGCCGCAGCGAGTACGAGGCGGCCGGTGCTGGCATTGGTGCCGCCTGGAAGGAAACGCTCGGACGTAATTTTCCACCGTCGACGCTGCTCTACATCCCTGGGCTCGTGGACGAGCGGGCCAAGGTTGAAATCGAGGTCACGGCGTTCGTGCCGGACGCATAAAAAAGACCCGGCGAAGCCGCCGGGTCGGTTTTCAAACGCGCGGCTCGCCTCAGCGCGACATCGAGATGTTGGCGCCGCGGAATTGACTGTCAGCGCGTATATTGACGGTCTGCTTGTTGCCGCTCGTCTTCAGCGCGATGTTGGCGTTGAAACCGGCGGCAGACGCGACCAACTCGAAGTTTCCGCCGCTGCCACGACCCTGGAGAGTGCCAGAGATGTTGCGGCTGGCCTCGCTCCAACTGCCCGAAATGGCACGGCCAGCAGACTGAACGTTGGCGGCGAAGGCCAACTTATAGGCGTCGCTGGCGCACGTTAGGGTCAGTTCCATGGTGGGACCGATGGGTGCGTATTTGGCCCGGCAACGAATGCGTTCCGTCGACCCGTCCTCCAGGCTGACCGTGCCGGCGCCACTCCAGCTTCCCGCCATCGGCGCGAATGGACCGGATTGCGCCTTGCTCTCGGAGCTGACGGCTGTGGCCGCAAGCAAAACGGCAGCCGCGATCAGCAGCCGCCGGTTCCGAGCGGGAGCCTCCGCTGTTCTATAGGCGCGATGCTTCCCAGCGCCCGCTGCACGGTATGCCTGCTGATGCTCCATTCCACTTCCCCGATCCGGCGTTGCCGTTGAGTTGACCGTTGGCATATGCACCATTGATCGAAACCTTCACAAGTCCCCCACTGCCGATGGTGCCGGAAACGTTAGCGCCAGGCGCGGTGATTTTGCCGCCAGCTACTGTCAGCATGGAGCTGGCGGTCGGCTCGCACGAGCCGGTCTTGGTCACGATGGTGACCTGCCAATTGCCATCATAGGGGCTCTGGGCAAGAGCGGGGGCGGCGAGGGTGCCGGCGAAAACTGAGGCGGCGCAGAACGCCGCGATGCGACCAAAACGCATGAATCGTCCTTGAATGTCTCTGAGATGCTGACGGTTTATTCGGACGAAATGTGACGGAAATTTGATGCGACGCCAAACCGAAAATTATTCGTTTCGGGACAATGGTTTATTTGCGTTTTCGGCTCCAATTTCCAAAGTGAAATCAAGGCCCCTTCACGTTAAAGGTAAACATCAAGGAGCCTAGGAGAGGCTCGGTGCGGATGTCGCGAACTGCTCGTCCTGGACTTTGGCTGGCAGCGCCTTGTGGACCTTGGCGTAGTCGATCACATCGGCCAGCAGCTTGAGCCCGAGCGGCGCCAGCGCGCGCTCCCAGAGTTCGCGTGCGGTCTCGCCCTTTTTGACGAAGCACCAGTCCTGGGCGGCGATCGCGCCGGCGTCCATGCGGTCGGCGAGATGGTATATCGTGCCGCCGGCGATCGGATCGCCCTCCTTGATGGTCCATTCAACGGCGGCCTTGCCGCGATGGCGTGGCAGCAGCGAGGGGTGATAGCCGATCCCGCCGAGCTTGGCCGCGGCCAGCGCGTCCTTGCCGATCCGGGCGTGGCTATGTGCGGTGACGATCAGATCGGTGTCCGGGGCAATCTCGGAGGCCACCACCAGCTTCGGATTGGCCTGCACCACGACGTCGATCCCGGCAGCTTTGGCGGTCGCGGCGAGGCGATCCTCGGCATCGGCAACCACGACCCGGATGACCGAGACGCCGTGCTCCCGGAGCATGTTCAGGGTGGTCACGCCGAAATGGCGGGAGCCGACGAGGGTAATTCGCATGGGTATCCGATCCGTCTCGCAACTGCGTCATCCCCCGATAACACGTCCGCACGCCCTGTCACCACCCGTGGAGCGTTTGCGCAGGTTATCAACAATGCGCCGGGTCGCCGGCTGCGCACATCGGACGAGGAGCCGCCGGCGCTCCATCGCGCCTTGTCGCGTGTCTTCGCATCACCGTCTGGCGTTGCCGCGCCGCCACGGCCCGCGGGCAAGCGGCCGCTGAGCGGTTCCTGTGTTGGTTTTTGACAGAGCGGTCTCCGATCGGCTGATAACGTGCGCCGACCAGGGCTGGCGACATCTCGACCCGCATCCGTTTTCGAACCCGGCTTGGCCGCTCGCGTGATCGCCAGCGGCCTTTTCATGCCGCGCATCACGAAGTCATCCAATGGTAACGCGATCTCAACCAGCTCGGTGTATCGACGAATCCGTCGCGGATTTGTATTGCGTACCGCGACATCGAAATGGCCGGCGGGGCGGGCGCGCCGTCGGGCCTTTTCGCCGGGACAGATTTGATGCCGAGCGCAATCGAGCAGATCGTCGACGCGTATGTGCGTCTGAAGAACCGCCGCGGCCTCGATGAGCTGATGATGCACAGGCAGCGACTCGCGGTCGATCTCAAGAGCAGGTCTGGTTATGACTTCAGCCTGCCGATCGGTCAGATCGACGAGGAGATCGCGATTATCGAGGCGGGGCTCAGGCGTCTGAAAGCAGAAAATTCTACGGCGGTCTAGCACGGTCGCGAGCCGCCTCGTGCGCGGAATTTGAGGCCCACGCTTCGTCGGAGTCCAAGTCGCGTTCATGAACGGTTCAGGCCGATCCGGTCTTAATTGCGAAGTCCATGCCGCTGCCTCTATCGCTCAGTCGCGCCGGCCGCCGTCAATGACTGTGAAAAGCGGCCGCGCCGGCGTCGGCTCGACCAGCAGCTCGTCCACCAGTGCAGTTGCCGCATCAACGTATTTGCGTGTCGGCTTGTCGAGAGGACGCTTGGCCTCGTCGTCGAGCGCCACTTTTGCGGCCTCGACCAGCTTGCGCATGCGCGCCGCATGGTCGTCGCCCGCCGTCAACGTCGCGCGCGCCAGCGAGCGCAGCACGAACAGCTCGCCCTCGAGGCGGAGCAGACGGTCATTGAGCCTGGTCAGGACGGCGTTGAGGTCGGCCATGCGGTTCGTCGCGGAGGATCTATCCTGATCTAGCGGCGATCGGTGAACGGAATCCAAATAGCGCCCGTGCAATTCGGCCGATCCCGCGACGCCGCGGGCAGTTACCACTCCACGTCCGCCCAACGCCTCCCGAACACAGGCGGCCTCGTTTTCACTGCTTGCCAGCCAAAGAAATGATGCTTGCCGGACCAAGCGTGCACAACGCTGTTACAGATGCCGCATTTGAAACTGCCGGTGTGAGCTTCGCTGTGCTCCTCTCTTGTCGCGGTGTAGTTCATGCCGCAACCCGCGCAGGTGAACTCTTCGATCTTCCAGATGCTGTTGGCCATTGCACCGACTGCGTTTCTGATCTCGATGCACCGTAGGCAGCAGCGTTTGCAGCGGCGTAAACCGGCGCGGGGGAATCCGGTTAACGGGCGTTAGCCAAGGCGAGTGGAAGACCGGGCATTTCGGAATGCGGAGTGGCCCGACATGGTCCTGGTCCTGGACGTCAGTTCCAGTCATCTTGACGGCGGTTGCGTTGCTGGCAATAACGGCCAGGCTGCGCCGGAAGTCGCGTTCATGCCGCAAGGAAAGCTGTGCCCGTGAAAAGTCTCCGTCAGCTCCTGACGGGAGAGGACGTCATCCAGCTCGTGATCCGGCTCGGCCTGCTTGCCTTGCTGATCATCTGGACTTTCCTGATTATCCGCCCGTTCGTGCCGATCCTGGCCTGGAGCGGCGTGCTCGCGGTCGCGTTCTATCCGGCGTTCAGCTGGGTTGCCAAGATCCTCGGCGGCCGGCCCAAGACCGCGGCAGCGATCCTGACCCTGATTACGCTCGGCATCGTCATCGGTCCAGCGACCTGGCTCGGCATCAGCGCGGTGGACGGCGTGCGAGAGCTGGCGCACCAGCTCGGCACCGGCGACCTCGCGCTTCAGTCGGCGCCGGAACAGCTCAAGTCGTGGCCGCTCGTCGGCCCCTGGCTCTACGAACTCTGGGACCAAGCCTACAACAACGTTCGGGCGGTGGTGCGCGAGGTGGCGCCGTATCTTCAGCCGCTGGCTGGCCCGCTGCTCTCGCTCGCAGGCGATGCCGGCGTCGGAACGCTCCAGTTTCTCGTCTCCGTGTTCGTAGCCGGCTTTCTCTTTCCGCATGGGCCGAGGCTGGTCGCGGCCGGCCGCGGCTTTCTGTTTCGTATCGTGCCCGAGCAGACCGAGCATTTCCTGGGGCTGGCGGGCGCGACCATCCGCGCCGTGGCGCAGGGCGTGATCGGCGTCGCGATCGTGCAGGCGCTGCTCGCCGGCATCGGCTTCAAGCTCGCCGAGGTGCCTAGCGCAGGGCTTCTAGCGTTCATCGTGCTGCTGCTCTCGATCGTACAGATCGGGGCCTTTCTCGTCCTGCTGCCGGTCATCATCTGGATATGGACCGCCAAGGACGTCACTACGGCGCTGCTCCTTACCGTGTTTCTCGTCCTTGTCGGCTTCATCGACACCATGTTGAAGCCGCTTGTCATGGGACGCGGCCTGACCACCCCGACCATCGTGATCTTCGTCGGCGTGATCGGCGGCACGTTGGCCCACGGCATCGTCGGACTGTTCATCGGACCGATCATCCTGTCGGTGGCCTGGGAGATGATGATGGCCTGGATCAGGACGGAGGACCGGGCGGAGGCGGGGGAGCGCTGATCGCGCCTCGACGGCTTGTCTGCCGATCTTGCCGGGCTGGACCGATGGCTCGCCGTCTGCGATCGAAGCGTGCCGCGAACTTGTCTATTCGACTAGACAAGTTACGATTGAGCCGATTCTCTTTCGATGACGGCAGCAATGGCGAAGTCTTCCAAGCTGGTTGCCGCCAAGCGCGGCAAGGTATTGTTGGTCAGACGGCGGTCGGACGGCCTTTGGATGTTTCCGGGCGGCCGCAAGCGTGCGCGCGAGTCGGACAAGGACTGCCTGCGGCGGGAGATCAAGGAGGAACTGCCCAAGCTGAAGCTCGGCAGGATCAGCCTCTGGAAGGAAGTGAAGGCGAGGAACAAGGTCTCTGGTCGCAAGATGAGCGACGCGATCTTCATTGCCAAGGCCGCCAAGGGCAGGCTGTTGATCGGCGACAAGAAGGAGCTCGACCGCGCCGCCTGGCAGAAGCCCCGTGGCATCCGCCTGACGCCGACATCGCGCTACATCCGCGACCGGCTGTTTCCGAGGAAGCAGCGGCGAAGCTGAGCTAGTCCTCCCGCTCCGCCGATCGCGTCCGCCCGGCGAATCTCCTCGATTGCGGCGCTTGCCGTTCGGGTGCAGCGAGCCTTGCGGCCTCGAGCTCGCGCATCTCCTTGCGGACCTGGCGCGCGGAGCGCATCGCGCGCTTGATGAAAGGGTGCTGGGAGTCTTCGGCGAAGAACAGCACCACCTCGCAGCTCGGACATTGCCTGGAATAGCCGTCCTGCAACCGCCCGGCGCGGTCGCGAAACACGTTCTTGCACCGCGTGCACTGAATCTGGACCGAACTCATGCGCGGACGACAATGACTTTTTAAATGGATCGTCAGCTGATCCCAAATATCTGAAGAAAGCTTGAATGCGTTCGTTGCTGGAGTTTGCAGAGCGCACGCGGCCGAGCGTCCTCGGCGGGCGCGCCTGTTTGCGGAAGAGCCCGTTGGAACACCCGACCGCTATTGCTTGGCCGCCATCGTCTCCAGGCAACGGTTGAGAAAAGCGGTGCGATCCCTCGGCAGCACCTTCTCGAGATCTGCCTTGAGCGCGCATTCACGCTGGCGCAATTGCTCGGCCCGGCGCTTCTCCGCTGCCTCGCGGTATTCGGGGGCAACCTTGTTGGGATCGACCAGCGTCTGGGCGTGGGCAGGGGCCATCGCGAGCAGCGCGATGATGCTGATGAAAATGAACGACTTCAAATTTTCCTCCATCAAAGCGGCCATCCTAGCGCGCGGCGTATGCGCGCTCAAATGGGGATGAGGTACCCTGTTCCGGCAGGAGGTGTGTGAGCCAGTTCACAAGCGCGCAGCGAGATCGCTGCTATCGAGATGACATTGCTTGACCAGTTCATTTCGAACGAAACGCCCCAGCGTGGCTCCAAGCGCTGGGGTTTTTTCATGGCCATATGCAAGGCGTCGCCCATCGCCGCGCCGCATGCATCGCGAGATGCAGAGATTGCCCGCGTCGGTTCCGTCTTCGAGGCTGAACAACGGCCAGCTTGTAAGGGATCGCGGCGCCGCCTTGAACGTTGCCAACGAGGGGTGCGTTCGCAGGGCAAATCCCATATGCATGGCGGCGAGTTGCCGATTCGACAGAGAGGGCGGCTCGCATTCTGTTGGCGACGGGTTAGGATTAGAGACGGGTTCAAGTGAGGCTTTCCAAGAAGGCGCGGGTGGCCAAGAAGGCGCCGAAGAAGACCAAAGGATCGCAGCGCGCCACGATCTCGTCTTCGTCGCCGCTCGGCATGATGGCTCTCCATCTGCTTGCACAATGGAAGCAGTCCGGACGCAGTGGCATCGTGTTTCTCGCCGAGAGCGAGAACCGGGCGGAGCGGCTCGGCAGCGTCATTCACGCGCTCGACCCGTCGTGCGAGGTGCTGGTGTTTCCGCGATTGAACACGTTGCCGTTCGATCAGCTGGAGCCGTCCCATGAGCTGGCAGGGCGCAGAGCCTCCGTGCTGAGGCGCCTCGCGAAATCCAAGAAGCCGCTGTTTCTTGTTTCGACGGCCGAAGCCGTGATGGAGCGCCTGCCGCCGCCGGCGAGCCTGGTGCGCCTGAGCCTCAGCTTGAAGGTGGGCGGTGCGTTCTCGGAGGAGGACCTCGAGGCGCGCCTGCAATCCCTCGGATACGATCTGGACGATGAGCCGGACTATCCGGGTGGGGCGCTGTTCCACGGCCAGACCTTCGAGATATTTCCCGCCGGCGCGCTGGGGCCGTTCCGGATCGAGCATTCGGATCGTGCGATCGAGCGGATCGTGGCATTCGACCCGAAGGAGCACAGGATCATCTTCGAGACCAAGGAGCTGCTCGTCGATCCCATGTCGGAGCGGCTCGGCCTCGCCGGCAAAGGCAGCAAACGCGCCAGCCTGTTCGACTATTGCGGTGGCGCCAAATGGATCGGCGATGCAGGCGTCCCCTCGCATGCAGACAGATGGCTGGATACGATCGAGGAGGCCGCGCCCCGCGCGGAGCGCGAGCGCGAATATCTCGGACGGCGCGACTGGAAGCAGCTCTCCAAGGGCATGAAGGTGCTGCCGCGGATGGTGTCGTTTCAGGCCGTCCCGGAGTTCTCCAAGCTGACATCGTCGAGGAAGGCGCTGCGTGGCTTCGTCGAGGAGAGACGCCGGGCCGGATCGCGATTGATCCTGGCCGCCGCGCACGAGGACGATCTGCGCGTGATGGAGCGGATGGGCGGCGTCAAGGCGGAGCGCTGCGATGATTGGGAGGAGGCGGCGTGCGGGCGGGGCGGGGCGGCTGCGCTGCTGGCCGATCTCGATGCCGGCTTCGTCGCGCCTGGGAAGAAGCCTCTGGTCGTGGTGACGGCGTCCGACGTGCTCGGCAGCCGCGCCCATCATCCGCAACCCATGGCGCGCGCCTGGAGCGCGGCCTTCGATCATGCCGACGTACCCGAGCAGGGCACCGTGGTCGTCCACCTCCAGCGCGGCCTTGCCGTGCTCGACGGCCTGCAGACGGTCAACACCGGCGGCGGCGCGATGCGCGAGATGATCCGCCTGAAGTTCGCCGGCGACAACGCAGTTCTGGTGCCGCCGGCCGATCTCGCCTTGATGTGGCCCTATGCGGCGGAGCTCGGCAAGCTTTCGCTCGACAAGGCGGACGGCAGCACATGGTGGGCACGCCGCGGCGAGGCCGAGCGCGAGATCCAGGCTGCCGGCAAGGTGCTGGCCAAGCACATCAGCCAGCGCCGCCGGCGGCGCGGCGAAAAGCTGGTGCCGCCGGGATCGGCCTATGAGAAGTTCGTCGCGCGTTTTCCTTATTTCACCACGAGCGATCAGGCCAAGGCGATCGACGATGTGCTTGACGATCTTGCATCCGGTCATCCCATGGACCGGGTGGTCTGCGGCGACGTCGGGTTTGGCAAGACGGAGGTCGCGCTGCGCGCTGCGGCCGCCGCGGTGCTGTCGGGCAAGCAGGTGGCCATCGCGGTGCCGACCACGGTGCTCGCACGCCAGCACGTCGCAACGTTCCAGAAGCGCTTCGCGCCGTTCGGGATCGAGGTGGGCAACCTGTCGCGGGCGACATCCGGCGCGGAATTGCGCGAGACCCGGGAGGGACTTCGCAGCGGCCGGATCAAGGTCGTGATCGGCACGCAGGCGCTCACCGGCAAGGACGTGAGGTTCGACGATCTCGGCCTCGTCATCATCGACGAGGAACAGCATTTCGGCGCGGCCGAGAAGGCAAAGCTCGCAGGCCTCGCCAAGAACGTCCATGTGCTGATGATGAGCGCCACGCCGATCCCGCGCACGCTGGCCGCGGGCCTTGCCGGCTTCCGCGACCTCAGCGTGATCGCCTCGCCACCGGTGCACAGGCTTCCGGTGGCAACCCGGATCGCGCCGCTGTCGGATGCCGCCATCGCCTCCGCGCTGCTGCGCGAGCAGCGGCGCCACGGCCAGAGCTTCCTGATCTGTCCGCGCATCCAGGATCTCGAGCCGATGCTGGCGCGGGTGCAGGCGGTGGCGCCGGATCTGCGTATCGTCTGTCTGCATGGCAAGCTGCCGGCGGACGAGATCGACGACCGCATGATGAGCTTCGTCGAGGGCGGAGCAGATGTCCTGCTCGCGACCAACATCGTCGAGAGCGGCCTCGATATTCCCCGTGCCAACACCATCGTGGTGTGCTGGCCGGAGAAGTTCGGGCTTGCCCAGCTGCATCAGCTGCGCGGACGCGTCGGCCGCAGCGGCATCCGCGCCTTCGCTCATCTCTTGACCGAGACAGAGTCCGGACAATCCGAGAAGCGGCTCGCCGTGCTCGAAGAGTTCAGCCGGCCGGGCGCTGGCTTTGCCATCAGCGAACGCGACCTCGACCTCAGAGGTGCCGGCGATCTGTTCTCCGAGCAGCAATCAGGCCACGTCCAGGTGTTCGGGCCCGTGCTCTACAGCCATCTCCTCAGGATGGCCTCGGAGAAGGCCGGCGAGGCGCAAGCCGCGCTGTGGGTGCCCGATCTCAACCTGCCGGTCGGAGACATGCTGCCCGAGAGTTACGTGCAGTCCGAGCCGGTGCGGCTCGAACTCTATGCGCGCGCCGCTCGGTGCAACGATGAGGACGACCTTGAAGATCTCGAGGAGGAAACCGCCCGCCGCTTCGGACCTCTGCCGAAGGTCGCCCGCGACTTCTTCGCCGCGGCCAAGCTCAGGATCGCGTGCAAGCGCAGGGGCATCATCCGCCTCGACGTCGGTCCTGAGGCGGCGGCCGCGACGTTCCTGCCGGGGCGCCTGCGCAAGTCGCGCGGCAAGTCGCTTCAGCGCGACGGCGACCGCGTGATCCATCACAGCCCGATGGGCGACGCGCCGTTCGAGCGGGTGGAGGAGCTGTTCGAATTGCTCGACGAAGGGTAGGGCGCGGTTCCATCGGAGCGAGGGGCAGAGGAGCCGGAATATCCGGAAGAACCCGGAACATCTCACATTGCGCGGATCTCGAAGCGACTTGGTAACGCCTGCTGCGTAGCTTGCCGTTCGATCAACGGAAGCGAACGATGCAATCGTACATCTCAAAGCGGGCGAGCTTGTGCCTGGTGTCCCTGCTGCTGGCGTCTCTCGCCTCAACGGCAGCTGCGCAGGAGAGCCCGCCGGACTACGCGCGATACCGCGAAGGCCTGTTCCTGCGTTACCTCAATGCCGACGAGGGCGACTTGCGCGAGGTGCCGCGGATCGGACTGTCCTTCGGTGAGCGGCCGATCCGGGCGGTGCTGGATTCCGGTTCGACGGGCATCGTCGTTGCCGCGAGCTTCATTCCCAATTTCGACCGGCTCGCTTCGCTTGGCGAAGGCAAGCTCACCTATTCGAGTTCCGGCCGCGTCATGCTCGGACAATGGGTCGTCACGCCGGTCGCCCTGGTCGGCATCGATGGTGCGGCGGTGCAGACCGAGCCGATGCCGGTGCTCGCGGTGACGCGTGTCGATTGCCTGCAGCACGCCCGCGACTGCACGCCGTCGGATGCGCCGCACGGCATCGCCATGGTCGGCATCGGTTATGGACGCGAGGGCGACCTGCAGAGCCAGAGCACGCCGGAGAAGAACCCGCTGTTGCGCGTGACCGGCGGTCACGGCGAACGGCGCCGCGGCTACGTGCTGACGGCGCACGGCGTTCATGTCGGCCTCACCGGCGCGAATACACGAGGGCCGTTCTCGTTCACGAAGCTGTCGCGGCAGCCGGACCGGCCGGACTGGTCGGCGACGCCTGCCTGCATTTCGTTGAACGGCCGGACCCCGCCGGCCTGCGGCAGCATGCTGGTCGACACCGGCGTGTCCGTCATGTTCATGACCGTTCCGGCCGAGCAGGCGGGCGGCGCGACCGCGTCGCTCGACACCGGCACCAGCGTGTCCATCCGGGTGGGAACGGCGGAGAAGTCCACCGAGCTCTACCGCTTCGCCGTCGATGGCGGCTCGGCGCTGGCGCCGGATCGCATTCACCTGCGGGTGTCGCCCGACCGGACCTTCGTCAACACCAGCTTCCATCTGCTGAACGGCTTCGACGTCCTCTACGACGCCGACGGCGGCTATGCGGGCTTCCGCCGGCGCGAGGCCGGCGCATCGCGATAAGCTTTCCCATTGGAGTACCCGAGATGAAGAGACCGAACGTCGTGGCGAGCGGAGCCCTGGCCCTGGCCGCATTGATCACGCTTTCCACCTGCCCAGCCCGTGCGGCGGGCCAGCTGGTCAATTCCTGGCGGACGCCGGACGGCTGGCTCACCGAGATGCGCGTGCATCCGAACGGCGCCAGGGTCTGCTCGACCGGGAAGGCGGCGCAGGCTCCCCGACCGTTCGGGCTGTCCATCGTCCGGAGCGGAACCGAGAACGTGCTGCTGGTGGTGGACGAGGCACAGCCGCCGACCAGCGCGGGCGACATGTCGTTCGTCCAGGCCGGGAAGACCGTGGGCACGCTGCGCACGCAGGTTGCGGGGCCCGCCTTTGCCTCCGCCGATCCCTTCAGCAGCCAGACGCCCGACCTCATCGCAAAGCTGACCACGGCCGCGCTGACCATCGATGTGGCCGGGCGGCAATATCAGACGGACATGGCGGGCCTGCCCGACGCATTGGCCCAGCTCGCCAAGTGCGAGGCCGAGCCGAAATGAGCTAGGCGGGGAGTCCCTGCAAAGACGGGCGAAACGCAAAACCCGAAAACAACCCCATGCACAGTAGCCAGGTGCTTGCCGCAGGAGCGCTTCTGCGGCAGGTTTCGCCTCGGCCGAAAATTCCCCCTTTGACCCGTCAGGCAAAACAGTGGCATCCTGCCATCTTCGGAAAATCCGCTGCGACGGATGCCGCTGCCGCGGACCGAAGTGATCGCACGCGAGCGCGGTACGGAGGAACCCGTAGTCGGACGGATCGGCAAGCCCGTCCGCCGGCCGCGCCGCTAACGTGGAATTAATCCAGAAAGCCGACAATTTTAGGCAGTTGTGTATGGGTGCTGCGTAAGCGGAGCGTCGTGATGGCGTTCCAGGGGCGGCTTCCTGTTGCTCGCTCCATGGGGGTCAGTGCAAATGACCGCGTCCTTCGAAACGCCAAGCTTCGCCGAAGAGCTCGACGCCGTCGCGCTTGCAGCCGCTGCATCGGCTCACGAACCTGCAGTCACCGATAGTCCAGCACTGATCGAGCGGCCAAGCCGCAAGACGGTCCTGCTGCTGGCGGCGTGTGCCGTCGCCATCGCCATCAACGGCGCGGCGGCGGTCTATACGCTGCCGTCCGCCTTGCCTTCGTTCAGTGTCGCGAGACTGGCTGAACTGCTTCCGCGCAAGGAGGCGCCGGCGCCGAAACCGGATCCCGTCGTCGCGACGTTGAAGGAGATTCAGTCGGCGCAGCAGCAGCACACCGCGTCGCTGCAGGAGAACAACCAGGCCCTGCAGCAGAACGCAGCGCTGCTGCAGCAGGACTCGCTGGTGCTGCTGTCGCTGCGGCAGAGCATCACCGAGGAACGGGTCGACGTGAGGAAGATATCGTCGCAGCTGTCCACGCTGATCGCGAAGGTCGACTCGCTTTCGCAGAATGTCTTGATGTCGGACGTCACGTCGTCCGTCCGGCGCGCCAATGCCCGCTACGGATTGTCCGCCGCGATGCGCAAGCGGATGGTGCGGCCCTCGAAGCCTTTGGGGCCGGTTTCGGTCGGAGGCGCGCCGCTGAGCGTGCCCGCAATGGTGGCGGCGCCGGAGAGCTGAAGGGCAGTGCGAGCGGGCAGACGCGCTTAAGCCGCCTGCTCCTCGAACGAGGTGTGGACGCGGCCTGTGGGTTCGACGACCTGGACGTCCCAGCACCCGTCCTCGACCAGCTCCCTGGCCTTCTTGAGCGCGGCGGGGAGCGAAGGCCGCTTGAGACTGACGACGCCTGCCGTGTCGAAACCCTTGATTTCAAACATGCCGCTCCTCCGGTTTTGGTGAAGCGTACACGTTTCTCGAGGGATGTCAGCGGGCTTTGTGAGCTTAGAGATTGGCGCAGCGTCGAGGGAGCGGCAATCGGCAGGGCTTGCGTCTGCGACCTCGATCCAGCGCGCGATTTCGCACGGCACGATGCGTAGTTCTTGCTGCCCGGGAGAGATGCCACAGAAGCCGGTCGGCTCAAGGAAGCCGGGGAAGGCCAAATGACAAAATGGCTGGGCTCGCCGGTTCGCGCTGGCGGGCCTTTTCCTTGAGCCCTATCCGTCTTGGTACGGAACGCCGTTGTCGTCGCAGATGCGCGCGAACGACGTCTTAGCCTTGTCATTGTCGAAACAGAAACGGGTGCCGATGGCGGCGCGATCGGTACACCAATTCACATCGTTTGCTTTTGCGATGCGCGCCGCTTCCCCGCGCAGCAGATCCAGCTGCCGCCCGGGAGGAGCGCGAACAATCAAGGAAGATTCGGTTTTCATCCAGCGCTCCGTCTCGGGCAAAAGGCCGCAGCGAACGGCGCTGCGGCCTTCGGCCGGAGGAGTATGAATTCGTGAAGTATGATCCAGCCCCGGCGGCGCGAGACTAGAAAGTATTCGCGGCATCGCAAATCATATCTGGGGCCGGCGTACGATAGCGGACCACGAATGCGCAGCTGCTTCGATTGAAGCGGCCCCGGCTGAGGGCATTGGGGGGCTTCTAAAGGCCGGGGCCGCATGCCGGCTACGGGGACACCGGCGTGAAGATAATCGTATGCCGCTGCAGGCGTTCCTCATAAGGAGCCGTCCATGCATTTCGTATTGATGAATGCCGACACTGACAGATACCGCCGTCAAGCCAAGGCTAGTCTCGATGAGGCGCAGAGGGCGACACGCGTCCAGGACCTGGAGGCATGGCTGAAGCTGGCCGAAGAGTGGATGGAGATGGCGGAGGCAGCGCAACGACAGAGCTCCTATGAGAACTAGGCGTCATGGTGGACAAGAAACAGCCAGCGAAGCCTGTAGCCAACGAGGATGCGCCTCAACCCGAAGATACGCGGAAGATAGTCCGCGAGTATATTGAGGCGCAGCGGAAGCTTTTGGAGCAATTCCGGCGCAAGCTGAATTGAGCCCGCAATCGAGATTGATGATGGAATCGAAGCGAGCGCGAGCTACTGCCGGTCGTGGGTGTGGATAGCGGGGCTCGTCATCACGAAGAGTGTCTTGCCGCTTCGCGCGCTCCCTCCACAAGATGATGACGGACAGCACAGCGGCGACGGCGAGTTGGCCTGCGAAAGCGCCCAAGGGGGCGCGAAGCATCATCGCTCTCACGTGTGCAGATGGGATTTTTGAGATTAAGGAAGGAATAGTCGCGACGAAGTATTTGATTTGACGTGGTGAGCGCGCTGGGGCTCGAACCCAGGACCCCGTGATTAAAAGTTATATGCTCTAGGATTTCCGCGAATTTCATTGGTTTACCCATCTTTCCCGACTGGTGCGGAACTCCTATATTTGGAGGGCTACGGAGCATTCCGTTTGTTGCTCTGACTTTCCCGGAATAGCCTCC
Source organism: Bradyrhizobium sp. Leaf396 (assembly GCF_001424605.1). Classification (NCBI taxonomy): domain Bacteria; kingdom Pseudomonadati; phylum Pseudomonadota; class Alphaproteobacteria; order Hyphomicrobiales; family Nitrobacteraceae; genus Bradyrhizobium; species Bradyrhizobium sp. Leaf396. The sequence continues at coordinate 98,045 of NZ_LMQJ01000011.1, read as the reverse complement.
TATCTGCTTACCGGGCGCTTACCCGGGCGATTCGCTGCCAAATTGGGATCATTGGGCCATGAAAGCCAGACTGACGAACGGAACCGTGAAGGATCTGGCGGCACATCCTGGCCAAGACCGGACCATCTACTGGGACGAGACGCTGCCCGGCTTTGGCGTCATGGTCATGGCGTCCGGCGCGAGGAGCTACGTGGTTCAGTACCGGAACCTGCAAGGCAAATCCCGGCGCATGTCGCTCAGCTCCGTCCTCAAGGTCGAAAAGGCCCGCAAGGAAGCAATGGGCATCCTGTCCGAGGCAGCCAAGGGCGCGGACCCCCTGGAGGCAAGGCGCAAGGCCGCGGAGAAGGTCGGTAATACCCTCAAAGCCGTCGGCGACGATTATCTGGCGAGGGAGGGGAAGGCGCTCCGCAGCATCGATCAGCGGCGGGACCATCTTGAGCGGCTGGTATTCCCCAAGCTCGGCCGCAAGCAGATCGCGGACATCAAGCGCTCCGAAATAACTGCGCTCTTGGACCGGATCGAGGACGAGCAGGGGCCCGTGATGGCGGACGCCGTCCTGGCAACCATCAGGCGGGTGATGGCATGGCATGCCGGCCGATCCGATGACTTCAGGTCCCCGATTGTTCGGGGCATGGCCCGCACCAAGCCGAAGGAACGGCGGCGCTCCCGCGTCCTGTCCGACGATGAGCTAAGGGCCGTTTGGAAGGCCGCAGAGGCCGGCACAAACGTCTTTGACTACTTGGTGAGGTTTATCTTGCTTACGGCCACCAGGCGCAACGAGGCGGCCCGCAAGCGCGACAAAGAGAATGCAACGGACGGATGGATCATTCCCGGAAGCCGGCACAAGTCAAAGCGCGATTTTCTACTGCCTATGTCGGCGGCGGCTCAGGCGCTGGAAAAGGCGGTTCCCAAGATCGGCCGTCGCGGGCTGATCTTCTCGACCGACGGGCAAACGCCGATTTCCGGGTTCTCCAAATTCAAGGCCGATTTCGACACGCGGTGCAAGGTCACCGGCTGGACGCTGCACGATCTGCGGCGCACGGCGCGGACGCTGATGTCCCGGGCGAAGGCGGATCCCGATCACGCCGAGTTGGCGCTGGGGCATGTGATCGCAGGCATCCGCGGCACGTATGACGTACACGCCTACAGAGACGAAAAACTAGCTGTGTTCGAAGCCCTCGCGGCTCAGATTGAGCGAATAATCAATCCGCCGCCGTCCAACGTCCTGCAATTCGCTGAGGCGAGGGTTGAGCATGGCTAAAGACGAAGCGCGGCGCTTTGCAGACCAGATTGATGGGCTTGACGCTCTCCCGGAAGATCCCCGCACTACTCAAGACCGTGAGAAACTGGAGCGCTGGCAGGCATTTGCAATGGCGCCTTGGTCGCGGCCCGCAAATCTTTCAGAGGCTGTCCCCCAAGCAGAAGCGAAGCGGGTACTTTGGCTAATCGACGCTATCGATATGATGGCGTTTGGCCCCGACGCTCCGCCGGGGGACGCTTTAGAAGCTGGAGCTCGACGATTGCAGGCGTGCAGGGCTCTATGCCGTGCAGCGGCAGAGCAATCATTCCCTTTGTTCGGGATGCTTGGCGAGACGGCCGATAGGCTGGAGACAATCCCGGGCGCCTATCTCACCGTCGATTACCGCATAGGCTCCGGCCACAACGTTCTCGAAAGGGACGGATCGAGCGTCCCCGAGAGCGATGACGCCCAATTCGATCGGCTGCACAAAGCCAAATGGTTTGAAGTGCAGATAGGTGACAAGAGGCAGTTTCTAGCGTGGCTTTCCGGCGAGGCCGAGCCGATCGTGCCAAACGCCGGGCCCGTCGTGACCAGCGGGCGAGCGGCCGTTTACCGGGCAATCCAGGAAGCGTTCAGGACAAAATTTCCCAACGGACTTCCGGCCGGCACGAGCTCGCAAGATAGAGATGACGAAATCAATAAAGCAGTGCGCGCCATACTTCGCCGAGATGTAAGTACGCGGACCATTCAACGGGCACTCAAAGAAATGTAGAGCGGGCAAACATCTGTCGCGAGCTGTCGCCAACTGTCGCGAACGACCACGCGATATTGCCACTGGTTGCTGGGATACTCCTCACGTTGACAGCGAATCCGTGAGGAGAAAGACAAATGCACACCGACCGCCCGCTGCGTCGCACCGAGGCCGCGGCATACGTCACTGAAAAATTCGGAATCCCGTGCTCGCCCAAGACCTTGGCGAAGCTGGCTTGTGTCGGCTCGGATGGGCCGCCCTTCCGGAAGGCCGGAAGGTTTCCGCTCTATGCCACCGAAGGGCTGGACGCATGGGCGCGGGCCAAGATCGGCCCCGAGATCCGCAGCACCGCCGAACTCCGGCAGGCCGCCTAAACCACAAACCCCGGAAGTCCGACGCACGGCCGAAAAAATAGGCCGGCGACGAGGTCACCGGCCTAACCAACAGTTTGAGTATCCGATGAAACCTTTAACCGAAAGCCCGTCCTCGGGCAACCACAATTCGACCTCCGCCGAACAATTAACGCGCGATCTTTTCGACCGCGGCGAGCCGAAGTATCCCGCCGCGCCTGGCTACCGCAAAGGCTCCGATACTTCCCGCGAGGCCGCGGAGAAAATCGCCCCGGTGGCGTCAACATTGCGCGGTCGTGTAGCGCGATTGTTCAAGGAAAACTTCCCAGGAAGCTTCACGGCAGACGAAGCGGCCAAGTCACTGAATTTGAGCCCGTTTGCCATCCGTCCGCGCGTCACCGAGCTGGCCGCCGCGGGCTTGCTCGAAAAGACGGGCGAGCGGCGCTCTAACCCGCACAGCACCATGCGCGCGAATTGCTGGCGGGCCGCCGGGCCACTCCTGGATCAGGAGGACCGCTGATGACTTCGCGCATTGTCAGAGCGTTGCCCAAGGATGCGCAGCACCGGTTGATTGCGATCCGGTACAACATGGACGCGCGGACACGCGCCCGGAAATCCGTTGCCCCGCTTCGCCTTCGCGAGCTGGAGCGGATATTTCAGTATTGTTTCGGCAAGTTCCTCCCGAATGACGATGACGGCCGGCGCATGCTTCAGGTCTATGCAGACTGCCTGCCCTTCGCAAAGGGGAGCGTTCTGGAAAGGCTCACGGGTTTCATCAACGCCCGCGCACCATGGGCAATTCTGGAAGCGGAGGCCATGGCGGAGGCCGCAGAGATGGCCGCGCGCTGGCTTGATGCTGACAAAATGGCAAACCGCATCGGCCTATCTCTCCCCGATCGCGAATTGCTCAAAATCCGCACCATCGGCGCCGTCGGCGTGACCAAGCGCCAGCGCACCGCCATGCAGAAAGAGAAACGGCGCAATCGCGATACCAAGCGACGGCGCGACAACGGGGCAAAGCCGCGGGTAGAATACGAAGCCCAGAGCATCAGCCGGGCCGAGCCGTGGAAGGCTGAGGGGATTTCCCGCCGCACCTGGTACAGGCGCCAAGCCAAGGCAGTTGGCACAAGTCCGCACCATGTTTCTTTCTTATATATAACTAGGTGCGCACCTGTGCCAAAGAGTCCCTGTAGCGGGCGAGATGCGCTTCGCGCCGGCCCCAGGGGGCCGTGGCCTAAAGGCCTTCGCTGTTCCGAGCAAGCGGATGGGCTGGGTATTTATTTCGGGGAAGAAAGAAGGGCGCGGCCCCAGGCGGTGGCAGCATGAGCACTCGCATGCGCTGGGACCGACGCCGTCCGGTCTATCGGCCTTGGTACGATCGCGACCTGAACCCCTTTGAGCGGGGAGGGGCCCCCCATAGGCAAGCTGTCCGGCCAAAGGCTAAGCCGAAACCCGCCCAAGCCGAACCTGCCTCTGTGAAAACGCCCCTCGAACGGCCTACGGTGGCCGCTGGCGCGGTTGCCCCGAACCGCACCCTTCGCACCCCAGACATTGCCAAAGCCCGCGAGGCGCTTGCCGGGGCGACGTGGGCCATGGTCCACACAGACGGTGGAGCTTCACCCAACCCGGGACCAGGCGGGTTCGGAGTGATATTGAGATCAGAAGGCCTTGCCGTCGACCTATTTGGCGGCGAGCCCCGAACTACAAACAATCGCATGGAGCTGATGGCCGCGGTCTCTGCGCTAGAGGTGCTGCCGGCCAGGTGCCGGGCAACAATCGTCAGTGACAGCAAGTATCTCATCGATGGGGCAAGCAAGTGGATCACTGGTTGGCGTCGCCGCGGCTTTCAGCGCGATGGCGTCCCCATTCCGAACAGCGATCTATGGAAAAGCCTGGACGCTCTCATGGTGGATCGGTCGATCTTTTGGCGATGGACCAAAGGGCATGACGGCGACGTAGCAAACGAGCTTGCCGACCGGCTGGCGACGCTCGGCCGCACGGGTGTCCTGGCATGAATGAAACGACCGATCATAACCGCCTGATCGAACTCGAGCGTGCGGACGCGGCGCGGCGCGCCATTGAGTTCATGATCCGAAAGCTCGAGGATTGGGGGACGAATGCCCTTTACGGCAAGGCCGTCAAAGCTGCCGTGAAGCTAATCCGCGAAAAATGGGCTTACGAATTTGCCGAAACGGTAACTGACATCGGCCGTATGCCTGTTGTAAATGTAGGCCACGGCGCGCAAGAGGCGCCGCGCGTGGAGTCCGGAAGTCACGCCCGGAGCTTTGATCACTAGTTGAATGATCCCGTGCTCCCGGTGGAGCTGCCTGGCAGGCGCGCAAGTCTGCTGCCGGAGACCGCGAGGCGACGAAGCGGACGCCATGGGGGATGCAGATAGCCTCCCCGCAAATCACTCGACCGCATGGCAATCGAGAATCCCGACGACGAACTGACTTCCCCGAAAGGTGGAGCATGCAGGACGGCAAGACTCGCTTCAGCGAGATGATGAATCTGCGCCTGACAACGCCATTGGCCGACGCCATCAAGCGCGGCGCCGACAAGCGGGTGCAAACCTACGCCGACTATGTCCGCGCGGCCACCGTTGAGCGGTTGCGTGCCGACGGTATTGAAATCGACCCACTTCAATGAAGAACCCCGGAGCCCCTGTGCGCAAATTCTTATTGTTCCTTCCAGTAGTTTGGTGCGTTCTCGTTCCTGCGAGCGCCTGGGCCGGGTCCATGTCGCTGCTGGGCGTGGGGAAGGCTGGGGCGCTCCCAGGACCTCCGACCCTGACCTACAACACGACCGGAGCGGCATCGGGTACCACAGCGCAAACCCTTGCAGTGACACTGCCGTCGTCCGGAGGCCCGTTCTGGGTTGGCGTTTTGACAACCATCAGACCATCTCCGGTGATCAGTTCTATCACCTTGACGAACAGCAGCGGTACGTCGTCTTGCATCATCGATTCGCAGAACGGTGATAATTCGACCATCCCAACGGTCGGCGTAGCGCACTGTCTGACAAGCGCCGCCGACCCAGGCGCATCGATTTTGACGATCAACTACGCGAGCAACCCATTCAACGGAACGATCATCTCCCTGTGGACAGCTCCGTCGTCTGGATTCGCGTCCCTGACGCCAGCCGGAACGACGACTGCCGGCCTCGCCAGCGCTTCTTCGATCAGTGGCAATGCTAATGCCACGACTGGTGGTTTCTGCCTCGCTCTGTCAAACACAGCTGTCATCCTAACCGGACCATCGGCGAGTTCGTCCGGGTCCACATTTACCTATACACAGCGAGCCCTTGCATCGGCGAACGGCCAATCTTACTGGTCGGCTGATGCGCCGGCTTCGTCAACCACGACAGAGACGACCGCCATTGCATGGACGGGAACGGGGCTTCCTACGAGGATTGGACTTTCTGTGGGATGTTGGCGGTGATGCACCAGATTCACCACCAATAACATGGCCGGCGGCTCCAATCTCTCGGCTGCGGTCGGCACCGACACCGTGTTTGTCCCAACTGTGAAATCTTGGTGAAGCCTATGCTGGCACTCGCTGCACTCTTCCACCTCGTCATCATGCCCGCAATGGGGCCAGGCGTTACGCAGGAAACGCGCGACCTCTACAAGCCATTCACCGTCGACCAGAAATTTCAGGATGACGGTGCCTGCCGGGCTCATGCAAAGGACAACTTGGCCCAACACCTGATCGAGCACGGGTTGCCGGAAGGCGCTATCGGCAACTTCGTCTGTACTCAATTCGGGAACTAAGCCTGATCATCGGCAGAGACACTGTGTTCACCCCTAATCCGCGCTCTTGGTGAGGACTCGCAATGGCTGAGATTGATACGTCCCTTTACAGGGAGGCGATGAACTCCGATCCATTTGAGTTCCAGAATAAGCTCCTGGCGACGCAGCGGGCGCGGCAGGAAGTCGAGCTCAACAACATCAGGCTGGCCACCGAGCGGTTCGGCATGGTCAACAGCGCCGCGGCCGGCCTGCTCTCTGACCCGGCCCTCGGTAAGCAAGATATCACGGGAAAGCTCTGGGACACACTCGGCCGGCTCACCAAGGGCGATGCCATGACCGCCCAGCACGCCGTGCAGTTCATGCAGCAGTTTCCCACGGACCCCAGGCAGCAGGCGCAGGCAATTCAGAATGTGCATTCGCAGACGCTAGACGCGGTCCAGCGCGGCCGTGCTTATATCGGCGAAGTGCAAGGCATTCCGATCGGCGGCGGTACCAAGTTCATGCAGCAGCCAGCCTATGGCGGCGCTCCGCCGCGCGATCTCGGCTATGTCGAAAACACGCTTTCTCCCGAAGCAAAGCAGGTCAACCCAGACCTTTCGCAAACCTATGTCGGCCGCACCGGCAACCCGCCGATTCAGGGACCGGCTGGAGCGCCGGTGAACCTACTCGGCAACTATGGCCCAGGTCCGTCGTCGTCGGGGCCATCGCGGCAACCCATCAGAGAGCGCAACGGCGCCCCCGTGCGGTCGTCGGCTCCGGCGCGGACCCTTGCTCAGCCCGGCTCGCCTTACGCAGCATCGCCCGCGGCGCTTCCCTCGGGGCGCGTCATGGCGGCCCCGCCCCCCGGGGAGGCAGAGGCGAAGCGCGCGGCCGGCGAAGGCGCGGGCGGTGCGCTTGTGAGCGCGCGGCAGCGGGGCATGAACTACCAGCAGGAAGTCTATCCGCTCGAGCAGGCAATTCCAGCACTGGAGAAGCTTGGCACCCGCGGCACCGGCCCCGGCACAGAGAGCGTCAACAATCTCAAGTCGTTTGTCCTTTCGAACATTCCCGGCGCCGATTTCCAGGGGCTCAAGGATGAAGTCGCGACCTACGACAAGGCGAAAAAATACCTGGTCGACTTCGTCAATCAGAACGGCAGCGCCGGGACGAACGACAAGCTGGCCGCCAGCTTCGCCGGCAACCCATCCGTCAACATCTCCAATGCCGCGGCGGTTGATGTAGCCAAATCAGCGCTCGCCCTCCGTCGGATGAAGCAGGCAATGCTTGCCGCTTTCGAGCAGTCCGGACTGCCGGAATCCGAGTTCGGCAAGTTCGCCTCGAAGTGGAACGTTACAGCGGATCCTCGCGCCTACGGCTTCGACATGATGACGCCAGCGCAGCGCAAAGCGGTCATCGAAAGCCTGCCGAAGGGCAAGCGAGAGCTATTCATGCTCAATGTGCAGGACGCGGCGGAGCAAGGTCTGATCAAGGGGCCGAAGTAACATGCCAAATTTTGACGAGAAGGCTTTTCATAGTCGCTGGGGTACGGGCGGAGCGAGTGAACCGGCGGATGTACCCGGCACCCGTGTTCTGGATCCCAAGGCGTTCGAAAGCCGGTGGCTGGCTGAGCCGAAGCAGACTGCCAAAAGCACGGCGACCGAACAAAGCGTTACGGAAGGACTTATGCGTGCCGCCGCGCGAGGCGTTCCGATCATCGGCGGTGTCATGAAGAAACTGGACGCTGCAACCAATGCGGCGCTCGCCCCCGCGATCGACCCGCTTTTGCCGGAGGGATATGAGAAGCTGCCGGGAGCGACATACGGGGAGCGCTATCGGCAAGCCCTGGAGATTCAGAACCGCAAGGATACAGCTTTCCAGGAAAGTCATCCGATCGCGAACGCCGCGGCGGAGACTGCGGGAGGCGTAGCCGCTACGCTGCCGGTTGCCGCAACTGCCATCGGCGCTCGGGCACTCGGGATGACGGGCAACCTGGCAACCCGCGTCGCTTCCGGCGCCGCTTCAAATGCGGCCATTAGCGCAACAGATACTGCCGTGCGAAGTGGTGGGGATATTGGGCAGACCGGAACAGCTGCAGGGGTTGGCGGCGTGGTCGGCGGGTTCTCGCCCTTTGTCGCCCGTGTGGTTGGCGCTGGCGTCAACAAGGTCATGGCACCGGCGGCGGATCGCGCGACCAACTATCTGCTTTCGCGCGCGGAAGCGCTGGGCATTCCAATCCGCCCTTCGCAAGTGAGCACGTCTCCGTTCGTCAACAAAATGGATCAGATGGTTCCGAAGATCCCCGGCTCCGGCATGGGCGCGGCGATCGACGAACAGCGGCTCGGCTTCAACCGCGCAGTTGCGCAGACGTTCGGCGAGAACGCCACGCGCATCACGCCCGATGTCATGGCCGCGGCCAAGCGCAGGATCGGCAGCGAGTTTGACGCGATCGAGCGTGGTACGACGGTACGTTTTGACCGCCCCTTGGCCGGCAGACTGAGCTCGGTGCTAAACGATGCGAGCAGCGTGCTCGAGCCGCAACAGATGGCGCCGATCGCTAACCGCATCACCGAGATTTCCAACCTGGTGAAAAGCGGCGAGTTTGACGGCAAAACGTTCAACAGCATGCTCAAGAACGGGGCGCCGCTGAATCGCTTGCAGAAGGCGACGGACCCCAACGTGCGCTACTATGCGGGCCAGATCCGGACGGCCCTGCAAGACGCGCTCGAGCGATCCGCGCCGGCCGACATGGCGCAGCGCTACAACATGGCGCGGTATCAGTACCGCAACATGAAGACGGTCGAGCCGCTGGCAGAGAAGGCCTCAACGGGCGACATCTCGCCAACCCTGCTATTGAACGAGGTGCGGAAAGCCAATCCCAATTTTGCCTATGGCGGGGGCGGGGACATCGCCGACATTGCGCGCATTGGGCAGCGCTTCATGAAGCAGCCGCCGGACTCCGGAACGCCGCTCGGGACGAAAGTCCTGGACACATTCGTGCACGGCGCCCCTGCCATTGCCGGCGCGGCGCTTGGTGGCGGTGCAGCGGCTCACGGCGACTTCAACCCGGTCTCTGATATTGGGCTTGGTGTCGGCGGCATGCTGGCAACGGCGCTCGCGGCCCGTGGCGCCGGCCGGGTGATGCTGAATCCGCAAATGATCGAGAATGCGCTAACGCGCTCGCAAGTGCTTACCCCAACCGCGGCCAATCGGCTGATGCAGGTCCAGCAGCCGGAGGAGTCCCGCTAGTCGTGGACGTGCTCTTGAGGGGAAGTCTTTGAAGCGGCAATGACCAGATAGCCGATCAGGAGCGCCCCAACCAAAAGACCAGCGGCAACTTTGGGACCGGCGACCGCGACCAGAACGAAGAAAATCGCTAGGTAGAGAAAATTGAGCATCATGACGACCAGCTCCGGAGCCACCCTTGCTTCAACGTTAAGCGACCTGCCGTCGTTCGTAAAGGACTTGCGCGCCCCAGGTGCCCCGCTTCCCGCTCTGCATTACTGGCAACCGGAGCGCACCGGGGACGAGGACGCGGACTACCGCATGGGCCGCAGCTACTTCCTGGAGGCTGTCAGGGCGTCGCAGCCGGGCACGGGAATGCTTCTGCCCTATATCGTCATGGCGATGTACGGCCACATTGGCTCGGTGGAGCACGGCTTTCTGGACGCCATGCTGGAAAAGGCGGAGGTCGGCGCCGCGGCTCCCCGGCTCACCGACGGGGAGATGGCAGCCGATAGGGACGTGCTCCTGGAGGAGCGCGCCCATGAGCAGGAAATGGCCGACGCCATCGCCTGCCGGAAATGGGCCCCCGACATGATGAAAGTCTGCCTGTTCGCAATGCTTGCGGGTGTCGACGGCGAGCACGTCGGCGCCGCTATCACAATGATCGCAAGAACGGCAATCAACGGAACGAGGAGCTGAACGATGTACGCCAATCCCCTTCGGCAGGAATACGAGGCGCTGGTCGGGCGCTTGCGCGAGCACTACGGCAGCAGCGTTGAAATCGGGGGCTACGATCACAACAGCCTGCTCCGGCTCCGTCAGCTCGACGCCAAGCGCGAGGCGGCGGTGGCCGCTCAGAAGGCCGCTAAACCGCTCAATGATGCAATGGCGCAACTCAATCGGGAGCATCAGCGCGCCGTGAAAGCCTGGCAACTGATCGGAGCGGGGCAGAAGCGGATCGCCGAGCACAAGCGCGCCCATCAGATCCTGGGATTTGATCTGGCTTTGCTGGAGCCGGTTTCGATCCCGGGAAAGGTTGAAGCCGCCGCAGAGACGATCGAGGCATACGACGCCGCAACGGCCGAAATGTCGCGGGTTGCTACCGCGATCGAGAGCAAGGCGCGAAAGCTCAACAGCGCCGCGGCGCAATGGGAGCAGTTCACGCCCGACCAGCAAAACCGGGCGTTGATCCTGGCTATCGCCGATCGGCTCGGAATGTGAATGCCGGCTGCACAGAAGGCTAGCAAGGGCGATCCCGATACCCGGGCCTTTCTGGCCTCTCTAAACCTTGTCGAATGGGGCGCCGCGCTGGAAGCGGCCAAGCGGCTCCTAATTGCCCTGGATGCACCACCGGTCGCGCCTGATGCCCTGGTGCGCCTTCAAAAGCTGATCCGGTATCACGGCGAGCAGTACACCACGCTGGTCATCCGGACGGTCATCGAATCCGATGGGAACGAGCTCGCCCTGATCGAGCCGGTGATCAGCGCCGTTTCCGACGTCATGAGACGTCACCCCGAATGGCCGGAAAAGGGTGTTGCCTGGATCGAGGCTTTCGACGGGATTCCCCTTCTCCAGATTGTCGAGACCATGCGCGGCCTCGAAATCTTCCGAGAGACATCAATCGGAACCTATCTTGCGGTTTCGCTCGAAAGCCGGCTCGCGAGGCTGTTCACGATCTCCCCGGCACCAGAGGTGGCCCCGCCGGCCAAGATCCCAATGTCCCAGGCCCGTATCCCCGTGATCCTGGCAAAGGTAAGATTGGGGCTCGAGCTGGCAGCCCTCAGGGACCGTACACCGAACAATCGGAAGTTCGGCGAGCTGGCGCGGGCCAAGTGCGATCTTGCGGCCTCCGAGGTCTCGGAATTAATCCGCGTCGCCCGCGCCTATGGCGATCGGGAGGAAATCATCTCCCGGCTATCATGGGCGGCCCTGGTCATCCTGTCGGGCTCGACACTGTCGACACCGACCAGACAGAGCATTGAAAAGCGCATCCTGGCGGGCGAGCGCATCAGCCCAAGGCAGATCGTGGAAGCCGGCAAAGCAAAGGCAACATCCCGCGCCAAACCAAGCGCCAAACGGCTATCGGCGGCTGCAAAACCGGCACCCAAGTGCAGACAAGCTGGGGGCCTCTCAGCGGGCCTCTAATGGCTTCCTGGAGGCTATTGGCCGGGACGGCTCGAGATAGCACTTCAACAGCACAATTTAGACCGTCCCCCAGCTTGAAAAACAATCAAGGCCGGCAGTCCCTAAAGTGGGGCCGAATAGGAGCCCATCTCGTTAAACAAACGGTAAAAAAGGGAAACCGAGCCCGGTTCCGGGTGAATGGAAATGAACGGCCGGCGCCAGCAAAATAGAGCCCGATACTGAAGCAAAATGTAAACATTTGTGAACATACCGGGCACGCATCCCAGATGAAACCAAATGAAAACATATATGGCGTTTGCCGGTGACGCACCGGCCAGCTGGCCAAGCGCCAGAGACAGACCCCAAGCCGCCACAGTGCCTCCGGGCCCGGCAAGCATCGCGGGACAGTCCAGAGCAAAGCGCCCCAGCGCCATGGCATGGTAAGGCATTTGAAACCCGGGAGGCGTCCCGGGTTTCGCTTTTTTTCTGCCCCCCGAAATCAAAGCATTTCAAAGCAACGCTGACTTATTGCCAGAGGCCTTGGTCCGCGGAAATCCGTTCAACCAACGAAGTCTGACTGTCTCGGAACGCGGGTGCATCCAGGGATATCGGGCCATACTTGGTGGGGAACATGCGATGGGTGCTGCGCAAGAACTCACGATATCGGCGCGGTGCGTCCTCAATGGACAGCTGCCCCTCCAAGATCGCAAGAATCATGTCACCCACAACGTCTTTGCGTGTGTGATAGTCCAGATACCGCGGAACGGCGCGATCGACCGCTGTGAATATTTCGTGTGACGGCGCCGCAATGATGCCGGTCAACGTTGGGCCGCGTAGGATTGGCTTACGCGCGATCAGCCTGATTGGATTGTGCAGGCTATTCCTCAAAAAGAGGGGCTTTAAGACAGCGTCGATTTCGGGGTTGTCTCGCATCGCATTTTTGAGCGGTCCGAGCGCCATGACGCGCTGGCTGCTGCGGTAGCTCGTGAGCTTGTACATCGACGCGCCGGCTTTGGCCCGCTCGATGACATTGGCGACGTCATCCACCTTGTAGCTTCTGGTGTGCTCATAGCCTCGCTCGCAGATCAGGCAGCGGCGTATCTGCCATTGGCCTTGCTTGAGGGTGCGCACGACTGACGTTTCCGCGGTAAGAAGGTGCCCGTTTCGACAATGCGTCTTTGCCATCATCTTCTCACGGCATGTCCTCACCTTGCGGGCGGTGGTGTTCTCGTGAGACTTGCGGATGGTGTCGGCCCACCATTCAGGGCGCTCCGCCTTCAGTATGTCGCGGAAGTGTGTGCTGACCGGACAGTCCCGTAATGTGCCGCCCCCATCCAGGTGAGCTGTGATCTTGGCGGCATTGCCATCGTTATCCGGAACTGACGGTATTCGTCCGACCTTCCGCTTTGTCGCGGCCGAAGTTTTTGCCTCACACCATACGCTTGTCTGTTGTTCGATTTTCATAGCCAAGCCTTTCTCATTGGGTGATGCCGGCAACACGCCGACGGCTGATTGACCTCCTGAGTCGAGGCATGCCAGCGGCACGCCGCGCCATCAGAAAAGCGCAGTCCGGTAGGCTTGTGATGACTCTTGAGTCGTTGAGTCGCACAGGGACGCCAACTAGGACGCCCCCGCGCGATGCATAAGTGATTGCCCCAATCAGTGACGGGCCGACGTGCCGGGCGGATCGAAAATCGACCCGTTGGGATCATTGAGCAGGGTGGCGCGGTTCAAGCCCTTGAAGAGCTCGCCGCCCTCCAGCGCGGCGACGAATTGCGCACCCTCGGTTTTCTTGTCGCCCTTGATGGCGCTGGCCGCGACGATCGCGCCCCCCATGAGTGACTGCAAGATGCCGCCGATTTCGAACAGGAAGCCCATGGCGACGCCATCGATGCCGCGCCACCGGGGGACGGCCAAGTGACCTTGCGGCCGGCTGGCAAGGTCGCGCCCTGCTAGGGCCATGGCCGAGACGATCGCCGCCAGCTCGGAGGCGCCGGCATTGTACGCCATCATGGGGAGGAAGGCTCGAGCGTACTTCTTGCCGGTGGCCAGATCCTGCGTGTAGTTGCCAGACGGAGTCACGCTCCAATAGTTCACGCCTCCGCCTTCGCCCTCAGAGTTCAACTTGATGAACGGGAGCGCATTGCGCAGCACAGTGGCCGCCGGAGCTTTCTTAGCGCGCGCCTTCTGGGTTGCCTTCCTGCTCTTTCGAGTGTTGGCTTTCTTGGCCATCGGTAAAATCCTCTCAGGTTTTGAAATCGGTGGTGAAGCCGACGCGGGCGCCGCGAATCGTCCGCGTCGGTACTGGCTTTGCGGGCGCGATCCTCCTCTGATAAGTTTTGACAAGGTGGCGAGTGGGCCGGAGACTGAGCGGATGGTTCCGCCCTCGCTCAGTCTCTGGCGCGTGATTGCTACTCAGACCAGCCGAACAGCTCAGGCCAAAGCGGATCGAAGTGATCGCACAGGCCCTGGAATGCTTCCTGCGCTGCGCTCGCGACCAGCTGGATATGCAGCCGCGGCCAAACTGCCGTTGCTTGGACCTGTGGCGTCCAATGGCTCGACATAAACCCTTTGCGCACGTCCTCGATTGTCTCGTGATAGAACTCCTCGCACTGCCCGACCGTGCCGAACCGGAGGGCGAGCACGCCAATTTCGCGCTGTTGCTCAGGCGACAACCTGTCCCACGCCTTGCCGGCGTCGAATGACGCGAGCTCATTGAATGTCGGGAGCCGATCGGAAAGCGGGATTTCCTCGGTCGCGGCGCCGCCGGTGTCATTCGCAGCGGGAGCACGTCGGACAGCGATCACAGTTGCCGCGTTCCAGATCGCTTTGCGCTGGCGTCCGGCCTTCTCAAGCGAGACCTCGACCTTGCCGCGCGGCGTTGCAACGCCAGCGCTCACACCGAGCACGGTTTCGTTGGAGCCGGTAACGTCGCCCTTGAGAAGCAGGCGAGCCGGAACGCGAATGCGGGTGTCGCTGATGGTGGGGGAAAGCATCCTCTTGGCTCCTTATGCCCAACGTTGCGGGGGAAGTTCGAAGGCGGGCGCCAAGCCAGTGCGAGCAACGCGGGCCTCGGCGAAGCCGCTGCGCATCTGGAGCGCGAGGTAATAGGCGTAAGGGCGGTTCACGTGATGGGCGCGACCGCGGCAGGACAGCTCGTCGGCATAGTCGGCCTTCGCGCGAGCGTGCGCCTCGGTCATGATCCTGGAGCGGAGGGCTGCGGCCGGAGATTGCGTGACCGCGCGGCGAGCCTTTGCAGAGCGGGTGGTGAAGGTGGCTGAAGGCATAGCTTCGCCGTTCACCGGCAAGGTGCTGTTGCTCACTGGGGTTGCTCTCAGGTTCTGTATTTGATAGAAATTCTATTATCATGCGACGGCGATGCAATCAATAGAAATTCTATCAAAGAGGTTGGAATGTTTTCGGTTCGTCAAATGAAGGCCGCCCGAGCTCTTCTCGCTTGGTCCCAGGGCGACCTGGCAAAGGCGTCCGGCGTATCAGAGCCAACGATCGCTCGCCTGGAGTCAGAGGATGGGGAGGTTGGTGGACGGACTGAAACGGGCGAAAAGCTACGCTCGGCCCTCGAAAAAGGAGGTGTAGAGTTCATCCCGGAGAATGGCGGCGGCGCCGGGGTGCGTCTAAAAAAGAAAGCTGCGAGACGGTAAGGTTGCCCTCGCCCCAATTCCGCTTGCTCTCGCCTTCCAGTTGCGGTTCGATGCCATCTAATCTTGGGGGGCAAGATGATGCGAATGATCGCCGCGGTGGTAATTTCCGTAGCTACGTCAATTTGGCCGTCTTTGGCCTATCCATCTGATTACTACAAAGTCCAAGTGACTCGTAAAAATCAGGATCTGTACGAAGTGGTTGGGCAAGGCGTGTATGTCATGACGCGTTATTGCTATGAATACGTCTACTCCGGCGATGCCATTCTTAAGATCGATGCGACTGCCGGTTATACGATTGGTGAAATCATCTTCGTCGAAAATGGCAGCAACAAGTGTGACGTCGCCAAGCTTCTGCGCTAGCGGTGTATGACTTGCAAATCCAGTTGCTAACGATCGTTCACAGACTTGGTGAACTATTCGAATGCACCGAGCACACGGCTGAACGCCGGGTGAGTGTGGTTCTTCACTTTGAAACGGTCACTTTTGCCCAAGTGCATCGGCGGCGTATCAAAAGTGCTTCGGCAAGCCGGCCTGCTTGAGGACGGCGTTAGCGGTATGACGCGACTTGATGTTGTTATCAACGACGAAGCGGCGTTCGGTGATTGGGCTGAACCAGATCTCGTGGTCGCCGCGGCCTTGACGAACGAAGTAACACTTCGCCTCCGCCAGAATGTCTTTCAATTCTGGCGTCAGGCTTTTCATGCAGCTCGCGAGTGGGTGACGCGACGCGAGAACGAGGCGACGACCTCGACGGGAACGTCGATGTCGCGATCGTCATCTTCAGTAAGCAGATCGAGGATCAGGCCTGGGAGCTTCCGGTCGAGGTCGTCGAGGCTGGCGGCTTCGGTGACGAGCCCCGGTAAATCAGGACTTTCGGCGACCCAAACCTTAACTTCGTCATCCCAGGTGGCGCGGACGAGAATGAGGCGGTCTGACATTTTCACGGAACCCTTGTGTGGAGACTCCACGGGAGCACTACGAGATAGTTTCATGTTGATTGTCAACAAGGGGTTTACTGGCAGGTTCCGAGCCTTGCGCGCGTGCTGTGGGGAAACCTCGGTTCAATTTGCTTACCCGGCGCTTACCGAGCCTCAGATCAACCATAAAAACAGAGCGATAAGATTGCAGGAAAGCTTTGTAATTTCAACGTGGTGAGCGCGCTGGGGCTCGAACCCAGGACCCCGTGATTAAAAGTCACGTGCTCTACCGGCTGAGCTACGCGCTCCCATGGCCGCTGATGGCTTCGAAAGAGATGGCCATCGTGATCGGACATTCGAGAGGCATGTCTTGCCGCTGCGCTTGAGATGGCGTCGCGGGGAAAACCGGCTGTTTCCGGATCATGCCTTCGGCTCGCGCTGTGTAGGGGGAGTGGCTGCGGAGGTCAATAGTGCGGGTGGTTGCCGAAGATCGCCGCAGAGGCGGGGTTTCGTTCGTGGAATCCTTGGCTTAAGCCGTGATTCTCAACCTGATTGGCGGGACGCCGTCCACGAACTGTTGGAGGTCGGCGGACGACCTGCGCCTGCATGGTCGCCCGGCGATGCGGAGCATCGTCCGGACGCCCGCCTGCGGCGGGCTCCTCACCATGAGGGTCCTTCAATTCGCCTCGCGGCGGACCTCCGTCGGCACGGCTTGCGGCGCGCCCACCGGCGGCAGGGCGACCGGGCGCAGGCCGATCAGCTCGGCAGTGCGGATGGCGCTGTCGCGCCAGAACTGGAACGAGTTGATGCGGCTGAGCTCGAGGACGGCGATGGCGACGGCGGCCAGGAACGGCAGGCTCTGCAGCACGAGGACGCCGGCGAAGACGTAGATCTCGGTGATCTGCTTGTAGCTGTTGGTGGCGATCAGCACGCCGGCGCCTACCAGGAGCAG
The DNA here is from genome assembly GCF_001424605.1 of Bradyrhizobium sp. Leaf396. Lineage (NCBI taxonomy): Bacteria > Pseudomonadati > Pseudomonadota > Alphaproteobacteria > Hyphomicrobiales > Nitrobacteraceae > Bradyrhizobium > Bradyrhizobium sp. Leaf396. The sequence goes on along the minus strand of NZ_LMQJ01000011.1, from coordinate 81,097 downwards.
GGTGCCGATCACCGCTTCCCAGAACGCCTGGAACTCGATCGACATCCGGCTGAGGCCGCCCTTGGAGGTGCGGGCGAAGGCGATGTGCTCGGTGATGAGGCCTTGCGCCACCGCGCGCGACACCGTCCATTGCACGCTCATCGCCGCGATCATGGCGCCCAGCATCTGGCCGGGCTTGATGGCGACGCGGGCGCGGTACATCGACAGGAAGTGTACCAGCGAGACGACGAAGGCGCCGATGATCGGCAGCGTCAGGATCATGTCGGGGATGGCGATGTCGGCGAAGGCGACGATCGGCACCCAGACGAGGTTGAGCAGCGCCACCACCACGCCGAGGCTTTCGGCGCCCAGCCAGTTGAGCCAGCCGAGGCTGTATTCGCGCTTCTGGTCGGGCGTGAGCCGGCTCGCGCCAGGCAGGAAGCGGCGCCAGTGCTTCTTGACGATCTGGAGGCCGCCATAGGCCCAGCGGTGCCGCTGCTTCTTGAAGGCCTCGTAGGTGTCGGGCAGCAGGCCGGCGCCGTAGCGGGTGTTGGTGTAGTGGGTGACCCAGCCGAGCTCCTGGATCGCAAGGCCGAGATCGCTGTCCTCGCAGATCGTGTCGCTCGACCAGCCCCCGGCCATGTCCATCGCGGCGCGGCGGATCAGGCACATCGTGCCGTGCACGATGATGGCGTTGGCCTCGTTGCGCTGGACCATGCCGATGTCGAAGAAGCCGGCATATTCGCCGTTCATGATGTAGTGCATGATCGACAGATCGCCGTCGCGATGCTCCTGCGGCGCCTGCACGAGGCCGACGCGCGGATCGGCGAAAGCGGGCACGAGGTCCTTGAGCCAGTCCGGCTCGACGACATAATCGGCATCGAGGATGCCGATGATCTCGGCGTCGGCCGCGGTGCGGTCCATCGCGATGCGCAGCGCACCGGCCTTGAAGCCCTGCACCTTCTCGGCGTTGATGAACTTGAAGCGTTCACCGAGCGCGCGGCAATGGTCCTGGATCGGCTGCCAGAAGGCGGGATCCGGCGTGTTGTTGATGATGACCACGCATTCGTAGTTCGGATAGTTCAGCCGCGACAGCGCATCCAGCGTCTGCTTGAGCATCTCGACCGGCTCGAAATAAGCGGGGATGTGGATCGAGACCTTCGGGCAGTAATTCTCCGGCACGTTCTCCACCGGCTTGCCCTTGCTGAGCAGCCGTTGCGGCGGCCGGCCGAAGGCCACCGCTGCGATCTCGTCGATGCGCGCCATCGCGATGAGCACGAGCGGAACGAGCAGGATCATGCCGAGCGTCAGCGCGAAGGCCGAGCCGAAGATGAAATAGTGGCTGTTCCAGAAGGCGAACACGGTCGCGGCCCAGGCGCCGACGCCGTTGGCGGTGGCCGAGAGCAGGAAGGCCTGCTTCGCGGTCGCCTTTTCGATCCGCAGGATCGGCAGCGACAGCAGGATGCCGACCAGGAGCGCGATGCCCATCAGCTTCCAGTAATCGGGATTCTCCACCGGGCCGGTCCAGGCGAATTTCGGCTCGCGGCTGGCGTTGAGGACGCCCCAGTAGGGGCCGACGCCGCCTTCGAAGAACTTCCAGGGCTGATCTATGGCTTCGACGATGTTGTATTCCATGCCGATGGCTTCGGCGCGGGTGACGAAGTTGCGCAGGACGAGGGCCTGCTGGAACGGGCCGGGATCGGCGTTGCGCAGATTGTAGCCCTGGCTCGGCCAGCCGAACTCGGCGATCACGATGCGCTTGCCGGGGAACAGGTTGCGCAGGAGGTTGTAGCGGTCGACGGCCTGGTCGACCGCCTGGTCCGAGCGGAAGTTCTCCCAGTAGGGCAGCACGTGCGCGGCGATGAAATCGACGTTGGAAGCAAGGTCGGGATTGTCGCGCCAGATGTTCCAGATCTCGCCGGTGGTGACGGGCACGCGGACCGCGCTCTTCACCTTCTTGATCATGTCGATGAGGTCTTCGACCTTCTGCTCGCCGCGGTAGATCACCTCGTTGCCGACGACGACGCCGACGACGTTGCTGTTCTTGCGGGCGAGCTCGATGGCGGCCTTGATCTCGCGCTGGTTGCGGTCCGTGTCCTTGTCGATCCAGGCGCCGACGGTGACCTTGAGTCCGAACTCGGCTGCGATCGGCGGCACCAGTTCCACGCCGCCCGTGGACGAATAGAGGCGGATCGCGCGCGTCATGGTCGACAGCGTCTTCAGGTCGGCGCGGATTTTCTCGACGGTCGGGATGTTGTCGATGTCGGGGTGCGCCGAGCCTTCGAACGGCGCGTAGGACACGCTGGGCAACAGGCCCCTGAAGTCGGGCGCGGGTTCCTTCTCGCGCAAGACTCCCCAGACGCCTGCATGGAGCGCAGACACGAGCAACAGAACGGCGGCGACAACGCGCATCGCGGCTAAACCAAAAGGGGCTGGGGTGGCAGGGAAGCGGATCTGACCCCGAGATCCGACCGAGTCCGCGGCAAATGGAGCATACCTCTGCCGCGTGGTTTCACAACTGTCATGGCCTCATGTCCTTATGAGGGCATGCCTTTTGGGATGCGCGGCAGTGCCAACCGTCTCTATGGCCGATCGTTCCTGAACGACAGCTGAAACGACCAGAGCGGTTTGAGACCTCGAGCTATTTCGCGGGCGCCGGGGACGGGCTTGCCGCAGGCGAGGGGCTGGCGGCCGGCTGCGGTGCCGGGGAGCTGCCTGCTGCGGGCGCCGCCGGCTGGGACGCCGCGGCCGCTGCCTGCTGCGGCTGAGCGGCCGGATTGATCCAGCACGCGTGCACGCGGCTGTCCAAGGTCTCGGCGACCTTGGGATCGATCTGGCCGCCGAAGCGGGTCAGACAACGGAAGGCGGCCTGGATGTGGCCACCGGGACAGCCGAAACGGTCGTAGAGATCGAGGTGGCGGAATGCGGTATCCAGGTCATCGCGCCACATCAGGCGCACCACGCGGCGGCCGAGCCAGACGCATTCGGGATTGCCGGCCGGGCCGTTGATGACATGGGCTGCTTCCGCGAACTCGTCGGTGCGGCGCTGATTCTGGGCGGCGTCCTTGGCGGCGTCGGCGGGCTGGGCCGCCTTGCCCGGGTCGGGGGTCGGTGTGCCGCTCTGGGCGGAAGCGCTGCCGAGACCGGCGATGACGAGAAGGGAGGAGACGGCCAAGGCGGCGGCGAACTGCCGCAGGACCGCATTTCGTGACTCGAACACCCGTTGCCGCATGAATTCCTCAATGTAACCGCTGGCCGTCCGCGTCAGGATCCCGTGGACGGGTTGGTGATGGCGTCCAAATGGGTCTCCAATGCGGCGAGAAAGGCTTTGCGATTCCATGACCTGTATTTCGAATTTTGTCCAGCAAAGTCACGATGCTAGGCCGCGCTCGAACGACGGCGGTGAAATTTCCTTCGGGGGAGGAGCGGATCCGCGGTGAGGATCGGCATTCGGACACCCCCTTGGCAGACGGCGCCCGAGCAGGTAATCGACGGACCCTTCGCGGAGGACGGAACCGATTTCACTTCGTACGCCATTGGCGCTTCTGCTCGTTTCATTGGGTGCGATTGCCGCCGTGTGGTGGTGGCTGGCGACGCCAATCACGCTCGCACGCGCCCCGATCGATCCCGCCGAGAAGGTCCAATGCGTCTCCTATGCGCCGTTCCGCGGCGAGCAGACGCCGCTGGAAGCCTGGACCCATATCGAGGCCGAGCAGATCGAGCAGGACCTGCGCCAGCTCAAGGAAATCACCGACTGCGTTCGCACCTATTCGATGGAGAACGGGCTCGACCAGGTGCCGGCGATCGCGGCCAAGGTCGGCGGGCTGAAAGTGCTCCAGGGCATCTGGCTCTCCAGCAATCGCACCAAGAACTATGAGCAGGCCGGCCTTGCGATCCGCCTCACCAAGCAGTTTCCCGACATCATCACGTCCGTCATCGTCGGCAACGAGGTGTTGCTGCGTGGCGAGATGACGACGGCGGATCTCGTCTCGATCATCCGCCTGGTGAAGACGCAGGTCAGCGTGCCCGTCACCTATGCCGACGTCTGGGAGTACTGGCTGAAGAACCGCGAAGTCTATGACGCCGTCGACTTCGTCACGATTCACATCCTGCCCTACTGGGAGGATTTCCCCATCAAGGCGAAATTCGCCTCCGCCCATGTCCAGGCGATCCGCGAGCGGATGGCGGTGGCGTTTCCCGGCAAGGAGATACTGATCGGCGAAACAGGCTGGCCGAGCGAGGGCCGGATGCGTGACGGCGCGCTGCCGTCGCGCACCAACCAGGCGCGCGTCGTCTCGGAAATTCTCAGCCTCGCCAAGTCGCAGAAGTTCCGAGTCAACCTGATCGAGTCCTACGACCAGCCCTGGAAGCGCAAGCTGGAAGGCACTGTCGGCGGCTATTGGGGCCTGTATGACGCGGTGCACCGGACGCTGAAATATCCGCCGGGACAGCCGATCAGCAATTTCCCGTTCTGGAAATGGTACATGGGCGCAGGCATGGGCCTTTCCGTGCTGGTGTTCGCCGTCGCGCTCATCACGCTGCGCCGGCGGCCGTGGACGCCGCGCTTCGCGGCCTGGCTCGGCGTCGGCATCTCGGCGACCACAGCCGGCATCCTGCTCGGGATCGGCATCGACAAGATGTATTACGAGAGCTACGGCATCGGCGGCTGGCTGCTCTGGGGCGCGCTGCTGCTGGCCGGCATCCTGTCGCCGATCTTCTGCGCGCAGGCGATGGTGATCGGCCGCAGCCTTCCGACCTTCCTCGATCTGCTCGGCCCGCGCGAGGGCCGGAAGTGGTCGAAGCTCACCGCCGTGCTCGGCCTGACGCTGGCGGTGACGGCCGTGATCGCGGCCGCGACCGCGCTCGGCTTCGTGTTCGACCCGCGCTACAAGGATTTCCCCTACGCCGCGCTGACGATGGCCGTGGTGCCGTTCGCTCTGCTGATGTTGAACCGGCCGCAGATCGGCCAGCGTCCGATCGCGGAAGCGGTGTTCGCCGGCGTGCTCGCGCTGTCGGCGGCATACGTGCTGGTCAACGAAGGCCGCGACAATTGGCAGTCGCTGTGGACCTGCGCGATCTATCTGTTGTTCGCGCTCACGCTGTGGCGGGCGCGGGCCGAGCAAAGCCGAGAATGAGCAGGCCGATCGCGAGGCCCGACAGCACGACGTTGTAGAGCACGATGCCGAGGCCGGCGGCGATGATGCCGACGGTGAGCAGCACGATCGACGGACGCATCAGGTTCAGCGTCGCCACCACCAGCGCGACGATGCCGAACACCGAATTCTTGAACAGAACGGTCGCAACCGAACGCCCCTTGCAGATCAGCGTCTGAAGGCCGGCGTCGCAGGCAAGCGCGACCTGCGACAGCTCGATCGCGAGGTACCGCAGATAGAGCGCATAGCCGACGGAGGCGAAGCCGACGACGATCAGGAACTGCACCTGGTAGGGCGTGAGGCGGAAGGGCTTTTTTGTCATGGCGGCAATATGGTCGGCATGGCGCGGGCAGGCAACAGGGCAGGTGACACGGCAGGTGACGTTTCCGTCGATTCGGCCTGCCCCTGCATCATGCAGGAACAGGCGAGCGTCCGGCTGGTTCTGCACATTGTGGGGCCCAACGCAATTGCCGTCGAGGATCGAGCATGGACAAGCCAACGCAGGAGCAGCTCAGCGAGCTCAAGAGGCTGAGCAAGGAAGCGCGGGTGGAGGATTGGTCGGAAATCGTCCAGTCAAAGGACGAAGCCGAGACGCGGATCCGGGATCTGAAAGAGAAGGCGCGCATGGAATAGATCGCCGCCCGCGCCAGCGCGATCAGGCTCGGCCTTGCGTGTTCCGGCACTGCTCCGCGAGCCGGCGCTCGTATGTTTCAGTGCTCGAGCCTCGGCGAAACCTATTTGAATCCCAGCCGGCGCTCGACCCAGCCCAGAACGAACAGCACGAGCAACGTCACCGCGATGGCTGCTCCGACGAGCAACCAGGCTCCCAATGCGCAGGCAATGCCGAGGCCGGCCGCAACCCAGACCGTCGCGGCCGTGGTGAGACCATGAACGGTCTTCGACTTGCGATCGTGCAGGATGACGCCCGCACCGATAAAGCCGACGCCGCTCAGCACGCCGGTCACGACGCCCTGAATGACCCTGGAGATCGCATCCGGGTGGTCGCGCATGTTCTGGAACTCGATCACGGAGATCGACACCAGCGCGGAGCCGAGAGCCACCAGCGCCAGCGTGCGCATTCCCACCGGCTTGTCGTTCATATCGCGATCGATGCCGATGAGGAGCCCCGTCGCCGCTGCGACGAGCAGCCTCAGCACATCATCCAGTTCGTTCATCAAGATTCGCGCGCCTTTCGGGAGGGACGACGCTTCGAATGCGAAGCACAAGATCGCGAGCTTGCTGCGAAAGCGCGGCTCAGGCCAAGCGTCCGATAGTCGCATGCCCAAGGTCCACGACGGAAATCAGTATCACCGCCTGAAGAACGACGACAGCGTCGATCCGGCCGATGCCTCCGGTTTCGGCGGCGCGGGCGCAGGCTGCGCGGCCGGGGCGGGCGCGGGCTCCTCGCGCTTCGAGCGCTTCGATGGATAGCTGCGGCGGCGCTGCTGCTTCTCGGGCTTGGCGCTCGCGGGTGCGGTTTCGGCTTGCGGGACCGCGTCGGGGTTCTTCTCCGCGCTCTTGTCTTGAACCCGTTCCTGCGTCTTCTCTTGCGCCTTGTCCTGTCCCTTGTCCTGGCCGCCACGCATCGACAGGCGCTGGCCGTCGAATATCGTGGTCTCGCAGTGACGGTCGTTCTCGGCGAGGCTTGCGCAGAATTTCGCTGCGACGGCGGCGTTGACGAGGGGACCGGCGCCGAGGCGAAGCTGCATTCCCAGGCCCGTGGTGCCTTCCTTGATCATGATGATCGGCCGCAGCGCTGCGATTTCCGGATTGGACTTGGTAAGGCCGCGCCACAGCGCGCGCAGGCCGTCGACCGAGTTGGCTCCGCCGAGATCGATGGCAAAGCGGGTCTGCTGAACCGCGATGGCAGGGGATTCGCTCTCGGCTGCATCGGACGGCTTTGTTGTTGCCGCCACGACCTCGGCCGCCGCGGGCGGCTCGGCCTTCTTCTCGGCGGCGTCATGCTGAATGAGCTTCGGTGCGGCGGGATCCGGCGGTGCCATGATCGACTTGGACGGCACCAGCGGAATGGTCGGCAGCGCCGAATTGTTCGCCGGCGATTGTTGCATGAGCGAGGCTGCGGCAGCGGTCTGCGGCGGTGCGCTCGCGGGCTCCTTCGCGGTTTCCTTCTGCAAGGTTTCCTTCTGCGCATCCTTGGCCGCCTCGGTCCGCGGCTTCTCGCTCGGCGGCGTTGGCGTCGAGGCGACCGGTGCGACGCTGGGAGCTGCGGCCACGGGTGTTGCGTCCTGCGGCTTCGTGCCCTGCGCCGGCGCAGCGGCCTGCTTGGCAATGGCACCGGTGACGGAATCGAGCCCTTGCTCCAGCACGGTGACGCGCGAATACAGCCGGTCGCGATCGGTGTTCAGCGTCTCGATAGCGGCGGCGAGGCGGCGGGCCTCGTTCTGGCTTTCCTTGCTCAGCATCTGCAGCCGATCGGCCTGGCGCGCGAGATCTGCGGACGCCACCTGGTCGCGCCGCCAGCCGAGCTGGGCCTGGTTGGCCATGACGGCGACGACGACGGCCCCCACTGCGGCGACGCCCCACGAGCCCAGCCGCCACATCAAGCGCCGGTCGAACGCGCTTTCCTCGGCCAGAAGTCCGGAGAACAGGCCGCCGGTCTCCTTGGCGCCGAAGGCGTCCGCCAGTGGGTCGGAATCCTTTGCCATGAACGTTAAATGCCCAGCCCTGTCCGGCTTCCCCGAATCAATCAGGGAACATTAACAGGAAAAGCGTGCCGCACTTGAATTCCGGGCGTTTGCGGGGGTAGCGATAGCTTCCCCGAGGGCGCTCGCTGCCCGTCGCGCCAAACGATTCGGCCATATCTGACAGGATATCGATGACCGCCCGTTCCAGCCTCACGATCGTGCTCGCCGCCGGCGAAGGCACGCGCATGCGATCGAGCCTGCCGAAAGTGCTGCATCCGGTCGCGCATCAGAGCCTGCTCGCCCATGTGCTGGCCGCCGCTCCCAGGGGAACCGGCACCTCGCTCGCCGTCGTGATCGGACCGGATCATCAGGCGGTCGCGGACGAGGCCAAACGCATCCGCCCCGACGCGATGACCTTCGTGCAGGCCGAGCGGCTGGGCACCGCGCATGCGGTGCTGGCGGCGCGCGAAGCGATCGCGCGGGGCGTCGACGATCTCCTCGTCGCCTTCGGCGACACGCCGCTGATCTCGGCCGAGACCTTTGCGCGGCTGCGCGCGCCGCTCGCCAGAGGCGCCGCCATCGCCGCGCTCGGCTTTCGCGCCGCCGATCCGACCGGCTATGGCCGCTTCATCGTCGAGGGCGACCGCCTGGTCGCGATCCGCGAACAGGCCGACGCCAGCGAAGCGGAGCGCAGGATCGATCTGTGCAATGCCGGCGTCATGGCGATCGACGGGCGCCGGGCGCTTGCGATCCTGGACAAGATCGGGAATGCGAATTCCAAGGGCGAATATTATCTGACCGACGCGGTCGAGATCGTCCGCAGGCAAGGATGGGAGTCCGTGGTGATCGAGACCGGAGAGGACGAGGTGCGCGGGATCAACACCAAGGCGCAGCTCGCGGAAGCGGAAAGCGTGCTGCAGGCGCGCTTGCGCAAGGCGGCGATGGAGGCCGGCGTGACGCTGATCGCCCCCGAGACGGTGTATCTGTCCGCCGACACTGTGTTCGGCAAGGACGTCACCATCGAGCCGTTCGTGGTGATCGGCCCCGGCGTGTCGATCGCGGACGGCGCGGTGATCCACTCCTTCTCGCACATCGTGCAGACGACGCTCGGAAAGAAGGTCTCGATCGGCCCCTATGCGCGGCTTCGGCCCGGCACCTCGCTGGGCGACGGCGCGCGCATCGGCAATTTCGTGGAGACCAAGGCGGCGACGCTGGAGGCCGGCGTCAAGGTCAACCATCTCTCCTACATCGGCGATGCCACCGTCGGCGCCAACTCGAACATCGGCGCCGGCACCATCACCTGCAACTATGACGGCTTCAAGAAGCACAAGACGGTCATCGGGCAGGGCGCCTTTGTCGGCACCAATTCCTCGCTGGTCGCGCCGGTGACGATCGGCAACGGCGCCTATATCGGCTCGGGCTCGGTGATCACGAAGGATGTCCCTGACGACGCCATGGCCCTGGAGCGCAACCAGCAGACCATCCGGGAAGGCGGCGCTGCGCGCTATCGCGAGATGAAGACGGGCGGCAAGAAGCCGGAGAAGTGAGCGGCGCTATTCTTCGTCGGCGAATTCGGAGAAGATCGCACGGGTCAGGCGCCAGCCGCGCGGCTTGGCGCGCTTCACCGGCTCGCCCTCCGGATGCTTCATGAAGACGGGCTTGCTTTCCTTGCCGCGCTGGGGCGGCGGCCAATGCGCAAGGTGCGTGCCCGTGGTCTCGCTTGCGCGCACCGACATCGAAGACAGACCCTTGCGGTCGGACGAGCCTTTCATGGCCTTGTTCTCCTCATCGGAAGCGTTGGCCAAATTCGTTGACAACGAGTTAACGCACGCGGTTTAAGGTCGGCCAATTCGACGCAGGCGAAGCTCAGATCGCGATCCAGTGCTGTCTCAATCGGCAATAATTATTGAGTATCTGGTTCGCTGGGAATCTCGCTAAAAAACGAGCGCGTCGTTTAGGCGATTTTTCGACGATTTGGGGGATAGTGAACCGCATGTGCGGGATTGTCGGCATTCTCGGGCGCGAGCCGGTTGCAGAGCAATTGGTGGATTCGCTCAAACGTCTTGAATATCGCGGCTACGATTCCGCGGGCGTCGCCACGCTCGAGGGCAGGCACCTGGAGCGCCGCCGCGCCGAAGGCAAGCTGAAGAACCTGGAGAAGCGGCTGGAAGCCGAGCCCTTGAAGGGCACGACCGGGATCGGTCACACGCGCTGGGCCACCCACGGCAAGCCGACCGTCAACAACGCCCATCCGCACGCGACAGAGCGCGTCGCCGTGGTCCACAATGGCATCATCGAGAATTTCCGCGAGCTGCGCGAGGAGCTCGAGAGGAAGGGAACGGTGTTCCACACCGAGACCGATACCGAAATCGTGCTGCACCTCGTCGACGATCTGCTCGCGCGCGGCAACAAGCCGGTGGAAGCCGTCAAGCTGACGCTGGCGCGCCTGCGCGGCGCCTTCGCGCTCGGCTTCATATTCGCCGGCGACGACGACCTCATGATCGGCGCCCGCAACGGACCGCCGCTCGCGATCGGTTATGGCGACGGCGAGATGTATCTCGGCTCCGACGCCATCGCGCTCGGCCCGTTCACCGACACGATCAGCTATCTCGAAGATGGCGACTGGGTGGTGCTGACGCGCAAGAGCGCGACGATCTACGACAAGGACGGCTACGCCGTCCAGCGCGACAAGATCAGGCACGCGGCCTCGACGTCGCTGGTCGACAAGGCCAATTACCGCCACTTCATGGCCAAGGAGATCCACGAGCAGCCGGAAGTGGTCGGTCACACGCTGGCACGCTACGTCGACATGGCGACCGAGCGCGTTGCGCTGCCCGTGAACCTGCCGTTCGATTTCAACGACATTCGCCGCATCAACATCACCGCCTGCGGCACCGCTAGCTACGCCGGCTTCGTCGCAAAATACTGGTTCGAGCGCTTCGCGCGCCTGCCGGTCGAAGTCGATGTCGCCTCCGAGTTCCGCTACCGCGAGGCACCCTTGCGCAAAGGCGATCTCGCCATCTTCATCTCGCAATCCGGCGAGACCGCCGACACGCTGGCGGCGCTGCGCTACGCCAAGGCGGAAGGCGTGCACACGGTCGCCGTCGTCAATGTGCCGACCTCGACGATCGCGCGCGAGAGCGAGACGGTGCTGCAGACGCTCGCGGGACCCGAGATCGGCGTCGCCTCGACCAAAGCCTTCACCTGTCAGCTCATGGTGCTGGCCAGCCTTGCGATCGCGGCCGGCAAGGCCAGAGGTGAATTGTCCGAGGAGGACGAGACCAAGCTGGTCCATGGCCTCGTTGAAGTCCCGCGCCTGATGGCGGATGCGCTCACCAGCGAGCCCCAGATCGAAAAGCTCGCGCACCGGATCGCCAAGTCCCGCGACGTGCTCTATCTCGGCCGCGGCACCAGCTTCCCGCTGGCGCTCGAAGGTGCGCTGAAGCTGAAGGAGATCTCCTACATCCACGCCGAAGGCTATGCCGCCGGCGAGCTCAAGCACGGGCCGATCGCGCTGATCGACGAGACCATGCCGGTCGTCGTCATCGCGCCCCACGACCGCGTGTTCGAGAAGACGGTGTCCAACATGCAGGAGGTCGCCGCGCGCGGCGGCAACATCATCCTGATGACGGACGCCAAGGGCGCGGCAGAGGCGACGGTCGAGTCCCTTGTCACCATCGTCATGCCGGACATGGCGGCGGCGTTCACGCCGATGGTCTACGCCGTTCCCGTGCAGCTGCTCGCCTATCACACGGCTGTCGTCATGGGCACCGACGTCGACCAGCCGCGCAATCTCGCGAAATCTGTGACCGTGGAATAGGCAGTAGGGATATCGGACGGTCGGTTCGTGGTCTTCCAAAACCTGCTAGAAGACCCTAGCTTGTGTGCTGCGACCGACTTGGAACCCGAATGACCCCCCGCGACGACGCGCCTGCGCCTCTTGATCCCGTCCCGGAACCGCATACCGGCCTGATGGGCCGCTTCCGCAACTATTTCCTCACCGGCCTCGTCGTCACGGGGCCGATCGCGATCACGCTCTATCTCGTCTGGTGGTTCGTCACCTGGGTCGACGGCGTGGTGCGGCCGTTCGTGCCGCTGGCCTACCGGCCGGAAACCTATCTGCCCTACGTCATTCCCGGCTGGGGACTGATTGTCGCATTCTTTACGCTGACGCTGGTCGGTTTCCTCGCGGCCAATTTGATCGGCCGCACGCTGGTCGACGTCGGCGAGACGTTCCTAGGGCGGATCCCGGCCGTCCGCGCGATCTATCGCGGCCTCAAGCAGGTGTTCGAGACGTTGTTCTCGGGCAAGGGCTCGAGCTTCCGCAAGGTCGGCCTGGTCGAGTTTCCGTCGCCCGGCATGTGGTCGATCGTGCTGATCTCGCAATCGCCGAACGAGGACATCGCGCGCAGCCTGCCAGGGCAGGAAGAGCACGTTTCGGTGTTCCTGCCGTGCTCGCCGAACCCGACCACGGGCTTCTTTTTCTACGTCCCCAAGAGCAAGATCATCGAGGTCGACCTCACCGCGGAGGAGGCCGCGACGCTCATCATGTCGGCAGGCGTGGTGCAGCCGGGCTCGACGCCCGATTCGAAGAAGGCGGCGGCGCTCGCCGGCGTGGCAAACGCCGCGCGCATTGCAAACGCCTCGACGCTCAAGCCGGAGCCTGCGAAAGTGGAGTAGGGCCATTCCCGCGCGGGATGGGCCCCCTTCACGCCGGTGATCGCATCCTCTGCTAGTCTCCGCTCAGCCGGGCGTGTCGCTCGGAATTGAGCTGGAGTGCACGATGTCGAAGATGACGTCAAAGACCATTGCCATCCTCGCCCCCGGTGCGATGGGCAGCGCGGTGGCGCGCCGGCTCAGCGAGAACGGCGCACGCGTGCTGACATCGTTGCAGGGGCGCAGTGAGGCGACCCTGAAGCGGGCGGTGGACGCCGGCATGGTCGGCGCCAAGGACGACGCGATTGCGGAGGCCGACATCATCCTCTCGATCGTGCCGCCCAGTGAAGCGGTCGCGCTGGCAGAACGGCTGGCCGCGCTGATCTCCACGCGTGCCCACAAGCCCATCGTCGTCGACTGCAACGCGGTCAATGTCGAGACTGTGCGGCGGATCGGCGAGATCATCGCCTCTGCGCAGGCACCGTTCGTCGATGGCGGCATCATCGGTTTTCCGCCGCAGCCAGGTGGCAAGAGCCCGGCCTTCTACATGTCCGGTGAGCACGCCAGGGACGTCATGGTGCTGAAGGATCTCGGCCTCGACGTGCGGATCATTGAGGGCCCGGTCGGCGCGGCGTCGGCCTTGAAAATGTCGTATGCGGGCATCGTCAAGGGCCTCGCCGGGATCGGCTCGGCCATGGTGATCGCGGCAACGAAAGCGGGTGCGGCCGATGCGCTCCGCGACGAACTGGCACTGAGCCAGCCCGCGATTCTGGCGCGGCTCGAAGTGGCGTTGCCCGACATGATTCCGAAAGCGTATCGCTGGGTCGCGGAGATGCGGGAGATTTCCGGTTTCCTCGGGCCCGATCACCCGGCCAGCCAGATCTACGAGGGCTTCGCGCGCTGGTTCGAGCATCTGGCCGAAGATGCGAAGGGCGAGGGGGCGGACGCGGAGCTGATGAGGGCTTTTGCTGCGCGCGTCGCGCAAACGGGGGCCTGATCGTCAGCATGCACTTTGGCCGAGATTGTCGCGCTGTATTCACAACATCATTGCGAGCGCAGCGAAGCGGTCCAGAGCCCCCGCAGTAGTCCTGGATTGCTTCTTCGCTTCGCTCCTCGCGATGACGAGGGAGGAGACAGCGTGTCCAACGGCTAGCCCGCGCCGATCAGCGGGATCGCCTCGTCTCGCTCGTACAAATACAGCAGGCACCGCAGCGCCTCGCCGCGCTCGCCCTTGAGCTTCGGGTCGTCCTTCAGGATGCGTAGCGCTTCGTCTCGAGCCTGGGCGATCAGCTGGCCGTGCACCTCCGGGCGCGCGATGCGGTAGCCGGGCAGGCCGCTCTGGCGCACGCCCAAGACGTCGCCTTCGCCGCGCAGCTTCAAGTCTTCCTCGGCGATGCGGAAACCGTCGGTGGTTTCGCGGATCACCTTGAGCCGGGCTTTCGACATCTCGCCGAGCGGCTCGCTGTAGAGCAGGATGCAAGTCGACGCCTCCGAGCCGCGGCCAATGCGGCCGCGCAGCTGATGCAGCTGCGCAAGCCCAAAGCGCTCCGCATTCTCGATCACCATGATGGTCGCGGCCGGCACGTCGACGCCGACCTCGACCACGGTGGTCGCGACCAGGAGCCCGATCTCGTGGGCGGCGAACTGGCCCATCACGCGGTCCTTCTCCGTGCCCTTCATCTGGCCGTGCACGAGACCGACGCGTTCGCCGAAGCGCTTTTGCAGGCTCTCGAAACGTTTGGTCGCGTTGGTGAGATGCTCGGTGCCTTCCGCCTCGGACTCTTCCACCAGCGGGCAAATCCAGTAGACCAGTTTTCCCGATTGCAAAGCGCGGCCAACACCGTCCATGACCTCGCCAAGCCGGCTCATGGCGACGGCGCGGGTGTCGACGGGCTGGCGGCCGGCCGGCTTCTCGCGCAACTCCGAGATGTCCATGTCGCCGAAATAGGTCAGCACCAGCGTGCGCGGGATCGGGGTGGCGCTGAGCACCAGCACGTCGACGGCTTCGCCCTTCGATGTCAGCGCGAGGCGTTCGCGCACGCCGAAGCGATGCTGCTCGTCGACGATGGCGAGGGCGAGATCCCTGAAGATCACATCGTCCTGGATCAGGGCGTGGGTGCCGACGAGCAGGTCGATCTCGCCGTCGGCGAGCTGCGTGATGATCTCGCGCCGCTCCTTGCCCTTTTCCCGGCCGGTGAGGATCGCAACCCGCATGCCGGCGCGCTCGGCGAGCGGGGCGATGGTCTTGACGTGCTGTCGCGCCAGGATTTCGGTGGGCGCCATCAGCGCGGCCTGCTTCCCGGCTTCGGCGACCGCGGCGGCGGCCAGCAGCGCGACCACGGTCTTGCCGGAGCCGACGTCGCCCTGGAGCAGGCGGAGCATGCGCACGGGCTGCTTCAGGTCCTCCGCAATGGCCGCGGCGGCGCTGCGTTGCGAGGGCGTGAGCGCGTAGGGCAGGGCGTCGATGATCTTGTTGCGCAGGTGTCCGTCGCCGGCGTTGCGCACGCCGGCGGGACGGCGCAACTGCGCGCGAATCAGGGCGAGCGCGAGCTGGCCGGCCAGCAGCTCGTCGAAGGCGAGGCGCGACCAGAACGGCTGGTCCGGCAGGATGTCGGTGAGCTCGGCCGGCTGGTGCACGCGGGTGAGCGCTTCCGCAACAGGCGGGAAATTGCAGCGGCGCATCACCTCCGGGCTGATCCATTCGGGCAGCGCCGGCAGCTTTTGCAGCGCCTGGCCGATCGCGCGGCGCAGAGAGCCGAGCGCAAGTCCTTCGGTCAGGGGATAGACGGGGTCGATGCCGGAGAGCTTTGCAATCACCTCCTCGTCGAGCACGCGGTCGGGATGCACGATCTGCGGGATGCCGTCATACATCTGCAGCGTGCCCGAGACGAAGCGCTTCTCGCCGACCGGCAGAAGCTTCTCGACATAGCCCGGCTTGGCGCGGAAGAAGGTCAGCACGACGTCGCCGGTATCGTCGCTGGCATAGACCAGATAGGGCGCGCGCGCGTTGCGCGGCGGGGGCGGGCGGTGGCGATCGACGGTGACCTCCAGCGTCACCATGGTTCCGACGGCGGCGTCGCGCACCTTCGGCCGGGCCCGGCGATCGATGACCTGGCTCGGCAGATGCAGCAGCAGATCCACCAGCCGCGGCGTCTCGCTCCGGCTGAGCAGATATTGCAGGAGCTTGTCCTGCTTGGGACCGACCCCGGGCAGGCTGGTCACGGGAGCAAACAGCGGGTTGAGCAGGCTGGGGCGCATTGGTGCAAACTAAGACCGTTTGCGGCCGTGATGGCCGGTTTTGTGCAAGACGTCTATGGCTTTATTCCGTCCCGACAATGATGCGGAACGTCCGGATCGGCCTAAGGCCAACCCGGACTCAACGCTGCCAGACGGCTTGAAAATTCGGGCTTTTGAACCGCTTGACCGGCCGGCCACGTTCGAGCTGATCGTGGGCTGCATGAGCTTCGTTTCGGGCCGCGATCGCCGTCAACTCCGCTTGCAGCCTGAGCAGCCCAGCCAGCCGGTCCAGCGCCAGCGCCTTGTTCCGATGTTGCGAACGTTCCTCGCGCGCGACGACGGAAAGGCCGCTCGGAACGTGAATGGCCCGCACCGCACTCTCGGTCTTGTTCTGGTGCTGGCCACCGGGGCCGCCGGCCCGGAACGCTTCGAAGCGTACGTCCTGGGCGTCGATGGCCTTCGGTACGTCAGGCAGCGGTGGCAGCTCGAAGATGCCGATGAACCAGTTCTTTCTCTTGTGATGGGGCCTCAACGGACTCTGCGCCGTCCATTGGATCACACCGATCCACGGACTGGCGAAGGCGGCCGCGGGATCGCCGTGGACGACGACGATGGCCGATGCCGGACCATGCGCGTCCGGATTTGGTCCCTCCAGATAGTCGGTGTCGAGACCGAGCGCGGTCGCCTCGGCAATGAGGAGAGCCGCCGTCTTCGCAACAGCGATCCGGCATTCCCCCGGACCGCGCCCGCTGGTCAACAGGAGCCGGATCATCGGCGATCCTCCTTCCAGCGCTTGCCGCGCCTGGCGTCCCGCACCGCGACGCTCGACTGCGCCCTCTTGAAGGTCAGCAGCGGCCGGAAGGTCGCCACGACGCGCGCGAGGCCGAACTCCACGAGGTCGGCGATGACGCGCTCGATGCTCTTGTAGGCGTCGGGCGCCTCCTCGGCGAGCAGGCCGCGATCGCCGCAGACGACGATGCCGCCGAAGGGATTGCGCTCCAGCCGTGCGACATCGGACTTCTTGACCCGAACGCGCCCGTGCATGGAGGCGCGATCGTACTTGCGGCCGGCACCGTGTGCGAGCGAAGCAAGTGCATCGCCCGGCATCTCCGCCAGTGGCTCGACCAGATAGGACAGCGTTCCGCGCGATCCCGGCACCGGCACCAGGCCGCGATCTGCGGGGGCGACTCCCTTGCGATGTAGCGCCAGGGCCTCGCCAGTTGCGTCAGCCTGTTGCTCGATCATGTTGTGCGCGAGGTCGCTGATGGGGCGCAGGCTCGCGCGTGCTGCCACTCCTGTCCGCTCAGCAATGATGCGACGATTGAGTCTTGCCCATTGCACGGCGTGATCGTGCGCCGCCAGATAGGCTTGTCCCCGGTCGCTTCCGATGGGGAGCGCATCTGGTCCATCACGCAGAGCCTGCTCCAGGATCGAGAAGCCAAGGCCCCGGGAGCCGGAATGGACCAGGACATAGGCAAGGTTCCGGTCGAGGCCGGCCCGCGCGGCCGCCTCAGGCGCGAGGATCTCGTCGATCGCTTGGACTTCGCAGAAATGGTTGCCGCCACCGATGCTGCCGAGCGCGGCATCGAATATGCTCGCGCCAATGCCCGCGTCGGCCAATTCGGTTTCCACACCGCCATCCCAGGGCCGGTCGAGCGCATGCATGCGTTCGGCCAGATGATCGAGCCGCAGCTTGCGTGCCGCGATGTCCAGCTCGAAGAGGCCCATGCCGCAGCCGATGTCGGAGCCGACCAGCTGCGGATAAATCCGGTCCGACAGAATGGCGCAACCGACGGGGCCATATTTGCCCGGATGCAGATCGGGCATGGCAGCGACGGCCCGGACTCCAGGTAGCCCAGCGACGTGTTCCAGTTGTAGTGTTGCGTTGCCTTCGATCCATGAATTGGACGAGGCGAAGATGTGGATCGGCGCGCGGCCGTCCACGTTGGCAGAATTGCCCATTGAGAAAGCTCTCAGCAGATAGGGATCGTCGGCACGCGCAAGGGAATGCGCATGATTTCCCTAACCGCGCGGCCAGCGCACGCGCAGTTTAGGCGATGCCCTCGACGGGGCGGCGAGACATGATCGTCATCGAGCCTTCTCCCTGATGATCGCGCCAAATGGGCGCCGGATCGGGGGAGACACATAGCGGCGAAATGGAGAAGTCGCAAGCCACAGGCGGTGTGCTTCCGGCGACAAAAGGCTGCTGACATTTGGAGGTGCAGGGCCTATATCACCCCCGCCCGGCACGTCCGGGCTTTCTGCGTTTGACTGGATCTGAGACATGACGGGAACGACACGATCGAGCGAGGGGCTGGACGACCGCCGCAAGCGGCTTCTGTTCCGCTGCTGGCATCGCGGCACGCGCGAGATGGACTTGATCCTCGGCCGCTTCGCGGATGCCGAGATCGGCAACCTGTCCGACGCCGAGCTCGACGAGCTCGAGCGCCTGCTCGAGGTCAACGATCCCGATCTGTATGCCGCCATCAGCGGCGACAAGGTATTGCCGGCGGACGTCACCGGCGCGCTGTTTGCCCGCATCAAGGCGTTCCCGATTGCGGAACGCGACGTATGAAGCAGGGGATGAAATCACCGGCCGAGCAGCTGACGCCCGGCCGTGCCCTGACGCTTGCCAATGTCGCGGAGGGCGCGGAAGGGCTCGTCGTCTCCGATCTCGCCCGAGCGATCGCTGCGCGGCCGAAGAAGCCGGCCGTCAGCCTCGCTGTGGTCTGCCGCGACGGCGGGCGCATGCAGCAGCTCGAGCGCGCACTACGGTTCTTCGCGCCGGATCTGCCGGTGCTGACCTTTCCGGCCTGGGACTGCCAGCCCTATGACCGCGTCTCGCCGCATGGCGGCATCCTGGCCCAGCGCCTGACGACGCTGGCGCGGCTGGCCTCGCTGACGGGCAGCGACAAGCCGCTGATCGTGCTCACGACCGTGAATGCCGTCGTGCAGCGCGTGCCCGCGCGCGAGCTCGTCGCCGCGCAGGCGCTGTCTGTCGCGCCCGGCAATGTGGTGCCGATGGATACCATCGTCGCCTGGCTCGAGCACAACGGCTACAACCGCTCATCGACGGTGCGCGAGCCCGGCGAATACGCCGTGCGCGGCGGCATTTTGGATCTGTTTCCGGCCGGCCTCGAGCAGCCGGTGCGCTTCGACTTCTTCGGCGACAGCCTGGAATCGATCCGCTCGTTCGACGCCGAGACCCAGCGCACGCTGCTCGACATGCGTTCGCTCGACCTCGTGCCGGTGTCCGAGTTCCAGCTCGTCACCGAGACCATCCGCCGCTTCCGCATGGGCTATGTCGCCGAGTTCGGCGCGCCCGAGCGCGACGATGCGCTCTACGAGGCCGTCAGCGAAGGCCGCCGTCATCCTGGCATGGAGCACTGGCTGCCGCTGTTCCAGGACAGGATGGACACCCTGTTCGATTATCTGCAAGGCGCGGCTGTCGCGATCGAGCCGCAGGCCGAGGACGCCGTGCGCGAACGCTTCAAGCAGATCCTCGACTATTACGAGGCCCGGCGCGAGGCAATGGAGCATCCCGGGGGCGGCGCCATCTACAAGCCGCTGCCGCCTGATCGGCTTTATCTGACCGAAGAGGAATGGGGCAGGCGCCTCGGCGATGTCCCGCTGGCGCGGCTGACGCCGTTCTCGGTGCCGACCGACGGCACCAGCGTGGTCGACGCCGGGGCGCGCAAGGGCCGTGACTTCGCGCCGGAGCGCAACGACACCAAGGTCAACGTGTTCGAATCCGTCGTCGCGC
Organism: Bradyrhizobium sp. Leaf396; assembly: GCF_001424605.1. Classification (NCBI taxonomy): domain Bacteria; kingdom Pseudomonadati; phylum Pseudomonadota; class Alphaproteobacteria; order Hyphomicrobiales; family Nitrobacteraceae; genus Bradyrhizobium; species Bradyrhizobium sp. Leaf396. Next base: position 61,664 of record NZ_LMQJ01000011.1, on the reverse strand, counting down.
ATGTGATGGCCCTGCAGGCCCAGCGCAAGAAAGTCGTGATCGCGCTGTGGACCGAAGGCTCGCGCGACCGCATGACCTCGATGCTGCGCGACCACAAGCTGGCACATATCACCAGCGTCAACAGCTGGCGGACGGTGCAGGCGACGCCGCGCAACGAAACCATGCTCGCCGTGCTCGGCCTCGAAAGCGGCTTCGAGACCGACGAGATTGCGCTGATCAGCGAACAGGACATACTCGGCGACCGCCTGGTGCGGCCGCGCAAGGCCAGCCGCAAGCTCGACAATTTCATCTCGGAGGTGACGAGCCTCACCGCCGGCGACATCGTCGTGCACGTCGATCACGGCATCGGCCGCTTCATCGGGCTGCAGACCCTCGACGTCGCCGGCGCGCCGCATGATTGTCTCGAGCTGCATTATGCCGCCGAGACGAAGCTGTTTCTCCCCGTCGAGAACATCGAGCTGCTGTCGCGCTACGGCTCCGACCAGACCAGTGTCGAGCTGGATAAGCTCGGTGGCTCGGGCTGGCAGACCCGCAAGGCCAAGCTGAAGAACCGCATCCGCGAGATCGCGGGCGAGCTGATCAAGATCGCCGCCGAGCGCATGCTGCATGAAGCGCCGAAGCTGCCGGTGCAGCAGGGCCTCTACGACGAGTTCTGCGCGCGCTTCCCCTATGACGAGACCGAGGACCAGCTGGGCGCGATCGAGTCCACGCTGAAGGACCTCGAAAAGGGCCGGCCGATGGACCGCCTGATTTGCGGCGACGTCGGCTTCGGCAAGACGGAAGTCGCGCTGCGCGCCGCCTTCGCGGTCGCGCTCGACGGCAAGCAGGTCGCGGTCGTGGTGCCGACCACGCTGCTGGCGCGCCAGCACTACAGGACGTTCAGCGAGCGATTCAAGGGCTTTCCTGTCAACGTCGCGCAGGCCTCGCGCCTGATCCCGACCAAGCAGCTCAACGAGGTCAAGAAGGGTCTTGCCGACGGCTCTGTCGACATCGTCGTCGGCACCCATGCGCTGCTCGGCAAGGCCATCAAATTCCGCGATCTCGGCCTTCTCATCGTCGACGAGGAGCAGCATTTCGGCGTCAGCCACAAGGAGCGGCTGAAGGCGCTGCGTGCCGAGGTGCACGTGCTGACGCTGTCGGCGACGCCGATCCCGCGCACGCTGCAGCTGGCGCTCACCGGCGTCCGCGAGCTCTCGATCATCGCCTCCCCCCCGGTCGATCGCCTCGCGGTGCGCACCTTCGTCGCCCCGCACGATCCCCTGATGATCCGCGAGGCGCTCTTGCGCGAACGCTATCGTGGCGGCCAGGCGTTCTATGTGGTGCCGCGCATCGACGACCTCGCCGAGGTCAAGGACTTCCTCGACAAGAACGTGCCGGAGATGAAGGTCGCGGTCGCGCACGGCCAGATGCCGCCCGCCGTGATCGAGGACATCATGACGGCATTCTACGACGGCAGGTTCGACATCCTCTTGTCGACCACCATCGTGGAGTCCGGCCTCGACATTCCCAACGCCAACACGCTGATCGTGCACCGTGCCGACATGTTCGGCCTGGCCCAGCTCTATCAGCTCCGCGGCCGCGTCGGCCGCTCCAAGCTGCGGGCCTATGCGCTGTTCACGCTGCCGGCTCAGCAGAAGATCACCGCGCAGGCCGAGCGCCGGCTCACCGTGCTGCAATCGCTGGAGACGCTGGGCGCCGGCTTCCAGCTCGCTTCCCACGACCTCGACATCCGCGGCGCCGGCAATCTCCTCGGCGAGGAGCAGTCCGGCCACATCAAGGAGGTCGGCTTCGAGCTCTATCAATCGATGCTGGAAGAGGCAATCGTCAACCTCAAGGCCGGCGTCTCCGAGCCCGCTGCCGACCGCTGGTCGCCGCAGATCACCATCGGCATGCCCGTGCTTATCCCGGACGACTACGTCAGCGATCTCTCGGTGCGGCTGTCGCTGTACCGGCGACTTGCCGATCTCGACACCGAGGAGGAGATCGAGAATTTTGGGGCCGAGATGCGCGACCGCTTCGGCGTGCTGCCGGACGAGGTGCGCTACCTCTTCAAGGTCGCCGCGATCAAGGCGTTCTGTCGCCGGGCCAATGTCGAGAAGATCGACGCCGGCCCGAAGGGCGCCGTCATCGTCTTCCGCGACAATTCCTTCGCCTATCCCGATCGCCTCGTGACCTTCATCCGCAGCTATGGCCAGGCAGCCAAGGTGCGGCCCGACATGAAGGTGGTGTTCCTGCAGGACTGGGAGACGCCCGAGGAGCGTCTTGCCGGCACCACGGAGATCATGCGGCAATTGGCGCAGCTCGCCGAGAGCAAGAAGGCGGCGTGAGCATGCAACTTCGGAGCCAGCGCGGTTCCGGAGTCTGCTTGCAGTGTCCAGACAGCGACATAACGTCACTTGCGGATCAGACGGCGCGAGGCCATATCCCGCTCATCGAGTTTCGGCCGAACGACTTGGCCTCGCCGCTGACAAGCGCGCCTGACTGACGACCCTCCCTCCAAATCTCGACGACGCCGACTGCGCCTCTCAGCGCGGTCCTGGACATATCATGTTGAAGGACGACCCCAATGACGACGGGAATTGTGAAGTGGTTTAACAGCCAGAAGGGTTTCGGCTTCATTCAGCCGGACGAGGGAAGCCAAGACGTTTTCGTTCATATCAGCGCGGTTGAACGCGCAGGCTTGAATACCCTCAACGAGGGGCAGAAGGTTTCTTTTGAAATCGTTGCAGACCGCCGAACTGGCAAGTCTGCGGCCGAGAATCTGCGCGCCGAATAGGTGCCGCAATCGTCATGATGAAGCTTTGACCACGGATGTACTGGCAGAGCTTCGGTTCTCTTGACCCGCGGCCGGTTTACCGGCTGCGGGTTTTTCATACCGGTTGCGGATTGACCCGCCATCGAAACGACTGAGAAACGACTGAGGTGGCAAGGGTGCCTGTTAACATCGATCCGGACCGCGAACACGACGACATCATGTATCCGCAGGTTCTGCCGTTCCTGTTGATCCACGCCGGATGCGTCGCGGCGATCTGGACGGGCGTCTCGTGGCAAGCGGTCGGGCTTTGCGTCGCGCTGTACTGGCTGCGCATGTTTGCGATCACGGCCGGATATCACCGGTACTTCTCGCACCGGGCCTACGCGACCAGCCGGGTCTTTCAGTTCATCCTTGCCTTCCTTGCTCAGAGCAGCGCGCAGAAAAGCGTGCTGTGGTGGGCTGCCAAGCACCGCCATCATCACCTTCACTCGGACACAGCGCAGGACGTGCATTCGCCCCGGCACAAGGGGTTCCTCTACAGCCATGTCGGCTGGATCTTCTATCGTCAGCATGATGGGACCGACCTCGTCAAAGTGGCCGATCTTGCCTCGTATCCCGAACTGATGTGGCTGCACAGGCTGGAGTTGCTGCCGGCAGCTGCGCTGGCGGGTCTGTGCTTTATCGTTGCCGGCTGGTCCGGACTCGTGGTCGGCTTCCTCTGGAGCACCGTGCTGCTGTATCACGCCACGTTCTGCATCAACTCGCTGGCCCATGTTCACGGACGCAAGCGGTATGTGACTGGTGACGACTCCCGAAACAACTGGCTGCTGGCCCTGTTGACCATGGGTGAGGGGTGGCACAACAACCATCACGCCTATCAGGCCAGTGCTCGACAGGGCTTCTACTGGTACGAGATCGATCTGACCTATTATGTCCTGGTGGTCTTGTCCTGGTTCGGGATCGTCCGGGACTTGAAGATGCCTCCCGCTCAGGTCCTGCGCAATCAGCAACGGTTGGGATCGCGCGTGGTCAGGCAGGCGGCGGAACAGCTCGCCGCCCGTTTCGATTCCGAGCGCATCGCGCTGGCGATCCGGACCTCGATCCATGAAACCGAATTGTCGGTCCGTGATGCTCTCACTCTGTTGCAGCAGCGTGCCGGCGAACGTTTGTCCAGCATGCCAACGCGCGATCAGCTGCTGGCTGAAGCGCAGCGCATGTTCGTGAAGACCATATCGCTGGACGACATTGTCGACCGTGCCTACGAGCTCCTGAACGATTCGGTCGGTCTGCTCCTGGCGGCTCCCGCTGTGTCGATTAAGGCGAAAGCGGAGGGTGGCGTTTAGCGCGGCGATACCCATATAGGGGTATGACACATTGGCAGAAGTCCAGTTCGCGGCAAGCACCCAAGTCCAAGGCCGAACTCCGGGAGATGCTGACCGAAGCGGTCCGCAACACGCGACCCGTCCCTAGCCGAAGCCAGGCAAAGGCGCCGCCGATCCCCGAAGAGCCGTCTATTTCCAATCAGGCGTTCAAGGTCCTCCCGGCCGTTCGCTAACCGGAGCAGGAGCCGTATGCGCAAGTTTCCCGATCCCACCGACCAAGAACTGAGTGAGGGGCCGCAAGCCGTGGCCTTCCAAATCGCGAATGGGAACACGCGACAGAACTGTATCCTGCAAACGAACTTGCCGACCAAGGTGCAAGCGCAGCGATATCTTCTCGCGAACTGGCCGGCCGTCGAGAAGATGGCCCGCGACGCTCTCGCGCTGGGGAAGTTCGAGAACGGCGAGATCAGGCTCGTGATGCCGTAGAGGTAGCGGCCGGCGTCAACGAACCCGTCAAGTCAAGAGATACTTTATCGGCTACGACGCCGCCCGCGACGCCTCTGCGGACAGCCGTGCCAGCAGGGACCGCGCTGTGTCCGACGGCGACAGCGAGTCCACGCTGACGATGGGATCGCTGCGCATCTCGTGCTTGCCGTTCGAAGTGTGCCGCATCACCGCCGACAGGCGGCGGGCGATCATGTGGGCGGTGCGGAAATCGGTCTCGGCGAACACGACGATGACCGAGCCATCCTTCTGTGCAGTGCCAAAATCCATCTGCCGCATCAGACGGCTGAGGATGCGCGCGGCATCGAGCTGGGCGCGGGAATTGTTGGCGTCGAAGGCGAAGCGCGCGACCGACAAACCGCCGCCGCGGGCGAGCGTCTGCTCGACCGCCTTGGCGAAATCGCGGGCGAAGGCTTCCACCGTCAGGAGGCCGCTGCGCGGATCGAGCCAGCCGCCCGCATCGATCGAGCGCAGCGTGCGGCTTAGCTGCGCTTCCATCGCGTGTTGACGAATCAGCGGCAGCGCATTGGCGGCGATTCTTGCCGGCTCGCCCGGGATCAGCTCGAGATTGGGAAGGTCGTAGGTCTGCGTCAGCTGGTGCGCGGTGACGATCACGGGCAGGCTGCGGAAGCGGGTGTCCTCGGCGAGGACGGTGAGAAATGCGTCGGTGACGCGCGCGGTAAAGCCTTCGGCGAGCACGACGCCGTCAAGGTCGCGGGTATTGAGGTGTTTGGCGGCGGCCTCGATCGAGAGCGCGCCGACCACGCCGACGCGTTCACCGAACGCCACGGAGAGCGCGGGATAGGCCGCGCCGCGACCGATCAGGAGTACGGTCGCATCGCGTGCGGGATCGCCCTGCGGCAGCGCGACCTTCACTTCGGGTAGCCGGCGCAGCACCGTGGCATGAAGGGTGCGCACCCGCAGCGCAGCGCGAAGCCGTGCGATCAGCCGATCGGGATTGCCACCGCGCGAGGAGAAGGGCAGGGCGTTGTGAGGCTGCATGCCCGCCGCATCGAGGGCCACGAAGGGCAGGTAGGGCGATTGATCCGCGATCTTCCTTGCGAGCGTTGCGATATGGGGCTGGTGTCCGGCATGCATCGCGGCGAGGACAGCGGCCGGCTGCACCTCTTCGACCGCGCGTGTCGCGCCAGCCCAGTCGGTGTCGACGACCGGAAAGAGCCGGGCCTCGTCGAGCGCCGCCACGAAACCGGGGCGTCCGGCATCGGACACAAACAGGATCGGGCCCGCCTGGGACATCGCAAAACTCTGATCACGCAACAGATGCCGCGCAATCTAGTTCGGCCGGCTTAATGCGGCGTCAACGGAACTGGCAAAACTGTGTCTAGGCCGGCCCGGAGCGATCGCGAAAAGCCTCGACCATCAGAGGGTTAAGCCCAAGCTCGCTGAGCGCCTCGCGGGCGCGGGCATTGTCCTGGGCGCGTCCGGCCAGCCGGTGACCCGAGAGGCGGTCGGGCAGCGCCGTGAGCAGGGCGCCCTGGCCGAGCCGTCGGGCCCATTCCTGGAGATCGTTGGAAAGGAAGCGGTAGCCGCCGACGGCCATGATGCCGGAAGGGGGCGCAGTGATGCAGATCGCGCCGCTCGGACGGTCGAGCCGTGCCGCATAGCCCGTGTCGACATAGTCGCGGGGCGGCTGCGCCGTCAGCGTCTCGCCGACTGGCTGCGGCGGAGCATAGGCCGCGATGGGCACCATCGCGCCGCGCAGGCCGAGCGTGCCCTTCGGGGTCAGCAGGATCTCGCCGGCAATGGAGGACCCGGATTGTTCGCGCGGGGCGCCGTGCGGCCCGGGCATGACCGGCACCGGCATGCCGTCCTCGCCGCGGCGGGCGCCGAACAGCCCGGCCTCGCCGAACAGATAGACGTCGGTCAGCGGTGCATGCGGCGCGATCCAGGCATCGCTTGCGGCGACCTGCTCGGGCGCGCGCCACAGGCCGATGACGTTGCGCAATGAGGGCATCCGCGCCGCGAGGTCGGAAACGCCGAGGCGCAGTGCGAGCTGGGCCGGCGCGATCAGCACCTCGCATTCGTGCGCGTTGATCTGCTGCTCCAGCACCTCGTTCTCGAAGGGATGGTGCAGCGCCAGCGCGCCACCCGAGAGCAGCCACACGGCAAGGGAGGAGGCGAGGCCAGCGAACGACATCGGCGCGAACGCCGCCATCACGGTCGCGCCCTGCTTGATGTCGGCTTCGAGCGACATCGCGAGTCCACCGGCGATCAGGCTGAAATGCGGGCGCGGCACCGGGCGAAAGCCCTCGGCGGTGACGTCGAAGGAGATCATAGCCGCCTTGCGGCCGTCCTGGATCACGGCCCGCGTGGTGCCGGGCGGGCGCGCCAGCACGTCGTCGAGCGACGCCATGCCTTCGGGCAGGTCGCTTCCGAAGCCGTAGACGTGCCGGATCGAGAAGGCTTCTGCGGCCGCATGCATCGCAAGATCGGCGTAGCTGACACCATCGACCGTGCTCATGGTGACGATGGCGCGCGCCGCGGTGCGGTTGAGGGCGGCTGTCAGTTCCGCATGCCGCCAGAGCAGCGGCAGCACGGCGACGACGAGGCCGGCGCGATGGGCGGCGAGCACGGTGAGCACGAACTCGACCGTGGCAGGCAGCTGGATCGCGATGACGGAGTTGGCGGGCAGGCCGGATTCGACGAAATGCGCCGACAGCGCCTCGATGGCCGTATCGGCCTCGGCATAGGTCATCCGCCGCGGCTGGTGCCCGGTCACGCGCGCCTTGTTGAGGGGATCGAGCAGAGCGAGCGCGTGCGGCTGTCGCATCAGCGTGCGCTGAAACAACGTGTCGAGCGTCGGCGATATTGCTGGCTGGTTCACGGCGTCACTTTGCTTGATGAGCTTGCGGCTGCCCTTTCGACCACCAGGTCTCCGGCAAGTAGCCGGACAGCGAAGTGGCCTTCGGCCGTTCTATCCGATTCCAGCGCGCGATCCATTGCTCCGATACGTTAAACAGGGGGATTGTGTAGAAGCCCGCGATCAGGGCGCGGTCGAGCGCGCGCACCGCCGAGACGAAGTCCGTATGTTCACGGGCCTCGAGCAGGGCGGCGATCATGGCATCGACGGCGGGATCTCTGGCGCCCATGTAGTTGCGGGTCCCTGGGTTGTCTGCGGCGGCGCTACCCCAGTAGAAATATTGCTCGTTGCCCGGCGAGAGCGACTGGTCCCAGCGGTTCTGGATCATATCGAACTCATAGGCGAGCCGGCGCTGGTCGAACTGCACGGGATCGACCGAGCGCACGGTCGGCTCGATGCCGGCACGCCTGAGGTCGCGCTGGAACGCGAGTGCGATGCGCTCCTGGTCACGGGTCGTGACCATGATCTCGAAGGTGAAGGGAGCCTTGGTTGCACGGTTGCGCAGCACGGTGCCCTCGAGATCGTAGCCGGCCTCTGACAGCAGCTTCAGCGCGGCCCGCAGAGTCGTACGGTCCCGGCCCGAACCGTCGGTGGCCGGCAGGCGGTAGCTGCCATCCAGGATGTCGGGCGGGATCTGTGCGGCGAAGGGCTTCAGCAGCTCACGCTCGCGCGCGTCCGCAGGACGCCCATAGGCCGACAGGTTCGAGCCGGCGAAATAGCCCGCGACGCGCGAATAGAGCCCGAAGAAATAGTTGCGGTTGACCAGCTCGAAATCGAACAGCAGCGTCAGCGCCTGCCGTACGCGGATGTCGGCGAAGATCGGGCGGCGGGTATTGAAGACCAGGAATTCGGACGGTTGCGGCACGCCGGGCTTGATGGTGTCGCGGATCACCTCGCCGGTTCTCGCCGCAGGAAAGTCGTAGCCATCGTGCCAACGTAGCGGCTCGTGCTCGATGCGGAAATCGTAGAGGCCGCGCTTGAATGCTTCGAACTGGCCGTTGGCCTCGCGAAAATAATCGAGCCTGATCTCGTCGAAATTGTAGAGCCCGCGATTGATGGCGAGATCGCGGCCCCAATAGTCGGGATTGCGCGTGAGCGTCACGCTGGCGCCCGGCTTCACCGCAGTGACCCGATAGGGGCCGGAGCCGACCGGGGCCGCCAGCGTCGTCTCCTCGAAGGTCGCGACGTCTATCGCGTGCTTCGGCAGGATCGGCATCAGGCCAAGGATCAGCGGTAGCTCGCGGTCATTGGCACCTGCGAGGTCGAAGCGGACGGTGAGGGGGCCGAGGGCCTCGGCCTTGGCAACTTTGGCGTAGTACTGCCGGTGGTTCGGGCGGCCGTGGTCGCGCAGCAGTTGCCAGGAGAACAGCACGTCCTCGGCGAGGACCGGCTTGCCGTCGGAGAAGCGGGCGCGCGGATCGAGGCGGAACGTGACGAACGTCCGGTCGTCGTCGGTCTCGACCGACCTGGCGAGCAGGCCGTAGAGCGTGAAAGGCTCATCCTGCCCGCGGGCCAGCAAGCTCTCGACCACGTAGTTGCGGACGGGCTGCACCGCCAATCCCTTCACGATGAAGGGATTGAGGCTGTCGAAGGTACCGAGTAGGCCCCAGGTCAGGCGACCGCCCTTGGGGGCGTCGGGATTGGCATAGGGCATGTGGGTGAAATCGGCAGCCATGGCCGGCTTGCCGTGCATGGCGATAGCGTGGGACTGCTCCGCCCGGGCGCCGCCGGCCGACAGCCCGAGGGCGAGGGCCAGAACCAGGGCCTGGGCGAGACGGCAAAGGCCGGGTCGGGGGCCCTCGACGAGGCGCTGGAACATGAACATCGGCACACGCTGATTCGAGGACCGGCGGGCCTGAATCCTATCACAGGGAATTTCCCGCAGCGCAGCTGTGGATGTTGCCAAAGACGCCTGTTGGCATTGATCTTTTCGTCGGCCACGTTAAGAAGGCAGCCAATCGCGCAAGAGCGTCGAGCCCGTCACTTATCCGCCTCAATTGACGGGGAGAGAGCCGCGCCCAAGGCGGCCAGGTTCGGCGCTTCGGAGCGGTTCGGGCACTTCCCGTTCAGAAAGGGTTTTCCGCAATGAATTTCCGTAACTTGGCCGCGTCCGTCCGGCCGCGCGGGCGACTTCTCGTCCTGTTGACGGCGACGGCGTTGGTCGTCCCGTTTGCCGCTGAGGCCCAGACTCCCGCACCGGCTCCCGGCGCGCCCAAGGCGACTCCGGCTCCGAAGGCTGCTCCCAAGGCCGCTCCCAAGGCTCCGGCGCCCGCAGCGTCTCCGCAGGCTCAGCCGGCTCCCGGCCAGGGCGGCCAGCAGCAGGGCGCCGCCCAGCCGGCGGATCAGCAGATTCAGCTGATCTACGCCCCCTGGACCAAGTTCTGCCTGAAGGGTCAGGACGCCAACGCCAAGCAGGTCTGCTTTACCGGCAAGGACGGCCGCATCGAGTCGGGCCAGCCGGTCATCGCGGCCGTGATCATCGAGCCGGAAGGCGAGCCCAAGAAGATCCTTCGTGTCACGCTGCCGCTCGGCATGCAGCTCGTGCACGGCACCCGCATCATCGTGGACAGCAATGCGCCGCTGCAGCAGCCCTACGTGATCTGCTTCCAGAACGGCTGCATGTCGGACTACGAGGCGACGCCCGAGCTCATCAACAGCATGAAGAAGGGCCAGAATCTCGTTGTCCAGGCAATCAATGCCAATGGCGCCCCGCTGACCCTGCCGCTGCCGCTCGCGGGCGAATTCCAGAAGGCCTATGACGGTCCGCCGACCGATCCGAAGGTGTTCGAGGAAACCCAGAAGAAGCTCCAGGAAGAGCTTCAGAAGAAGGCCGAGGAGCAGCGCAAGAAGCTCGAGCAGCAGGGTGGGGCGCCCGGCGCAGCTCCGACCGGTCAGAAGTAATCGGCAGATCTGAATATGAAAAAGGCGCTCGCTCGAGCGCCTTTTTTGCTGGCCGCCTGTCGTCGAGGAATCAGTTCAGCGACGGATTGCGCGGGCGATAGCCGCCGGCCTTGTCCTTGACGAAAATCTCGGCGACCTGGGAATGCCTGACCGGCTCGCCGGAATCGTCCGGCAAGAGGTTCTGCTCCGAAACATAGGCGACGTATTCGGACTCAGCGTTCTCCGCGAGCAGGTGATAGAACGGCTGGTCCTTGTGGGGCCGCACCTCTTCGGGGATCGATAGCCACCATTCCTCGGTGTTGTTGAATTCCGGATCGATGTCGAAGATCACCCCCCGGAACGAGAAGATCCGGTGGCGAACGACCTGTCCGATCTGGAATTTGGCGGTCCGCGCTTTAATCATTCCCCGTCGATAGACCAGGATTGTGGCCGATGCTAGTGGCCTTATCCGGAATTAACCTTCGCCTCAGGGGCAGATAGCCCGCAAATTCTCAGAAAATACTTCAATAATGGCCGACATCCTCAATCTAGCTCTACCTTATTTTGGATTGATCTTCGTCGGGTTTGCCTGCGGCAAGGTCAAGGCCCTGCCGGAATCGGGGCTGGCCTGGATGAACTTCTTCCTGCTCTACGTGTCGCTCCCGGCGCTGCTGTTCGCGATCATGTCGAAGACGCCGTTCGCCGAGCTGAACAACCCGCCGTTCCTGGTCGCGACTACGCTGTCGACGGTGGCAGCCTTCACGCTGGCGCTGGTGGTCGGCAAGGTGTTTGGCCGGCTGACCTTGCGCGAGGCAACCCTCGCAGGTCTCTGCGGCGGCTACGGCAATATCGGCTACATGGGTCCCGGGCTCGCGCTCGCCGTGCTCGGGACCAAGGCTTCGGCGCCGACAGCGCTGATATTCTGCTGCGACAGCATCTTCCTGTTCACGATCGTGCCGCTGCTGATCGAACTCTCCGACCGCGACCATCCCTCGCTCGTCCATGCCTTCGGAGTCGTGCTGAAGCAGATCGTGCTCAATCCGCTGATCATGTCGGCCTGCTTCGGCGCCGCGGTGGCGGCGCTGCATATCGAGATGCCCGTAGCGCTCGATCGCACGATTACCTTCCTGCAGAACGCAGCTGCCCCAACTGCGCTGTTCGTGCTCGGCGTGACGGTGGCGTTGCGCCCCTTTGACCGGGTGCCGTGGGAAGTGCCGGGCGTGATCGCCGTCAAGCTGCTGTTCCATCCGCTTGCTGCATTCGGCTTGATGCTCGCGTTCGGGCCCTTCGCGCAGCCGTGGGCGGCCACCGCCGTACTGATGGCCTCGCTGCCACCGGCGCTGAATGTTTTCGTGATTGCCCGACAGAACGATGCCTGGATCGAATCCGCTTCGGTCGCAGTGCTGCTTGGAACCTTCGCGTCGGTGGTCACGCTGATCAGCGTGATGTGGATAATCCAGAGCGGGCGGCTGACGTTTCCCTGAGTGGCGACCGGCGACAGGATGTTCACCTCTTCCCCGCGGGGAGAGGTGAAGCGAGGCTCGCGCGGGGATCGAACGCAGCTAGCGCCGCCACGTCGGTGTCAGGCCCTCGCGCATGGCAAAACGGCGGAGCGGGCCGACAGCGCCGAGCAGGTGCATGCCGACGGCGCGGACCGGCTGGAGCGGCAGGAAGTCGTTGAGCAGGGAGCGGTTCGCGATGTCGATCGCAAAGGTGCGGCTCAAAATGTCCGGCCGTCGCGCCCGGTCATAGCGTCTGAGCACTTCGTCCGCGCCGGGATCCTGGCCCGCGGCGATCGCGTCGCTCGCGAGCCTGGCAATGTCGGCAGCATCGCGAAGGCCGAGATTGAGGCCCTGTGCCCCGATCGGCGGGACAACATGGGCGGCTTCGCCGACCAGCGCAATGCGATCGCGGCCGAAGGATTTTGGGCGTTCGATCGCCAGCGGGAACAGGTTGCGCCCGGGTTCGACCGTCATGCGGCCGAGAATCGAATGCGACTGCTTCTCGATCGCGGCTGACAGTTCCTCATCGCTCAGGGCGCGCAGACGCTCGGCGTCCGCAGAGGTCGAGACCCACACGATACTGCAGCGGTCGCCCGGCAGCGGCACGAACACGCAAGGCCCGTGCGGCGTATGGAACTCGGTCGACACGTTGCGATGCGGCCGGGCATGGCTGACGTTGAAGGTCAGCGCGGTCTGGTTCAGATCGCGCCGCGTCACCTCGATGCCGGCTGCTTCGCGGCACAGCGAGTGCCGGCCGTCGGCGCCGACCACGAGCCGGGCCGAAAGAAATTGTCCGCAAGCCGTGCGCACCGAGACATCGTCGGATTCGATGACGACGCTTTCAGCCTCGTCGTCGAAGCGGACGAGGTTCGGCAACTCGACGGCGCGCTCTTCCAGCGCCAGCATCAGCGAGCGGTTGTCGATATTGTAGCCGAACGCATCGAGGCCGATCTCGTGACAGGAGAACCGGACCTCCGGCGCGCGAAACAGCCGGCCGGTGTCGTCGACGAGACGCATCACCTCCAGCGCTGCAGCCTTGTCCTTGCAGCGTGGCCAGACGTCGAGGCCTTCCAGGAGATCGATGGAGGCGCCCAACAGCGCGGTGGTGCGATTGTCCGCATAGGGCGCACGCCGCGCCACCAGCGCCGTCCGCGCGCCCGCCTGCGCCAGTGCGATGGCCGCTGCGAGCCCCGCCGGTCCGCCGCCGATCACGGCTGCGTCATGGAGTGTCGATGCGTCTGTCATGAACGACAAATGACACGCCCTGCGGCAAATTCAAGCCTGCTGATTCTACCTGCTTCCATCGTTAATCGTGCGACGGAGCGCCGCAATGGCGGATGTGCAAACCGGTCCCATTCTGATAGCAGAAGCCATGGACACCCAGCAGGATTCACTCAAGCCAAGACCGGCGATCCGCGCCGCAGCCTTCTCGGTGCACATCTTCACCGCGTTCGGCGCGGCGCTCGCGCTGCTTGCCATGCTGGAGGCCGTGCGCGAGCACTGGGCGGCGATGTTTCAGTGGCTTGGCCTCGCCCTGGTCATCGACGCGATCGACGGACCGATCGCTCGCCGGCTCGACGTCAAGAACGTGCAGCCGAACTGGTCGGGCGACGTGCTCGATCTCGTGGTCGACTTCCTCACCTATGTCTTCGTGCCGGCCTATGCGATCGTGGCCAGCGGCATGCTGCTGCCGGTGGCCGCTCCCTTGCTCGGCATCGCCATCATCGTCACCAGCGCATTGTATTTCGCCGATCTGCGCATGAAGGCCGACGACAATCATTTCCGCGGCTTCCCTGCGCTGTGGAATGCGGCCGCGTTCTACCTGTTCCTGCTGCACTGGCCGCCTTTGTGGTCGACGCTGCTGGTGGCCGCGCTCGTCGTGCTGACCTTCGTGCCGTTCCACGTGCTGCATCCGGTCCGCGTCGTGCGTCTGCGCTGGCTGACGATGTCGCTGATGGCGATCTGGGCCGTGCTCGGCCTCTACGTGCTGGCGATGGATTTTCGCGTCGGTAGCGGCGTGACCATCGTGCTCTGCGCCATCGCGCTCTGGATCAGCTTCAGCGACACCTTGATACGCCTGGGGAGATCGTTCGCATGATGGAGCTTCTTGCCAGCCCCGAAGCGTGGGCCGCGCTGCTCACCTTGACGGCGCTCGAGATCGTGCTCGGCATCGACAACGTCATCTTCATATCGGTGCTCGTCTCGCGCCTTCCCGAGGCGCAGGCTCACCGCGCCCGCCAGATCGGGCTTGCGCTGGCGCTGGTCTTCCGCCTCATCCTGCTCAGTCTTCTGGTCTGGCTGATCGGCCTGACCGAGCCGGTGCTCTCGATGAAGGGCTACGCCTTTTCCTGGCGCGACCTCATCCTGATCGGGGGCGGCCTCTTCCTGATCGCCAAGGCCACGCATGAGATTCACGGCGAGGTCGAATCCGATCACGGCCGGAGCGAGAAGAAATCCACAGGCAGCGCCTTCTTCTGGGTGATCTTCCAGATCATCGTCGTCGACCTCGTATTTTCTCTGGATTCGATCATCACCGCGATCGGCATGGCGGAGGACATCCGAATCATGATCACGGCGGTCGTGATCGCCTGCGCGGTCATGTACGTTTCGGCGGGGCCGGTGTCGCGCTTCGTCGCGGAGCATCCGACCACGAAGATGCTGGCATTGGCATTCCTGGTGCTGATCGGCGTCGCGCTGGTCGCCGACGGATTCCAGTTCCACATTCCGCGGGGCTACATCTACTTCGCGATCGCGTTCTCGGCGGCGGTCGAGCTCTTCAACGTGCTGGCCAGACGCAACCGCACGAAAGCCGGGAACTAGTCGTGTTTGGCCCGCCTCGATCGGCCTCGAGTTGACAAGGCGGGCGCGATGGCTTTCGCTTGCCCGCGAAAAGAGGAGGTCGACTGATGACCAAAGCCGTCCGTGTGCACAAGGTCGGAGGCCCCGAAGCCCTGGTCTATGAGAGCGTCGACGTGCCGGCGCCCGGGCCGGGCGAGATGCGCATCCGACAGCATGCGGTCGGGCTCAACTTCATCGACGTCTATTACCGCACCGGCCTTTACAAGGCACCGGGGCTTCCCTTCATCGCGGGTAACGAGGCCTCGGGCGATGTTGTCGCGGTGGGGCCCGGCGTCACGAATTTTCATCCCGGTGATCGCGTCGCCTATTACCACAATCTCGGCGCCTATACCGGCGAGCGCAACATTCCCTGGGAGAAGCTGGTCAAGCTGCCGGACCACATCACCTACGAGCAAGGCGCCGTGTTGATGCTGAAGGGGCTGACGGTCTGGTATCTCCTGCACAAGACCTTCAAGGTCGAGCCGCATCATCGCGTGCTGATCCATGCCGCCGCCGGCGGCATCGGCCTCTTGGCCTGCCAATGGGCGAGGGCGCTCGGTGCGCACGTCATCGGCACGGTCGGCTCGCGCGAGAAGGCCGAGCTTGCGGAGGCCAACGGCTGCGATCACGTCATCCTCTACAACGAGGAGGATTTCGTCGCCCGCGTGAAGCAGATCAGCCGCAACGAGGGCTGCGACGTGGTCTATGACGGCGTCGGCAAGGCGACATTCCCGGGCTCGCTGTCCTGCCTGAAGCCGCGCGGCATGTTCGTCTCCTTCGGCAATGCCTCCGGGCCCGTGCCGCCGTTCTCGATCGCCGAGCTGAACAATCACGGCTCGCTGTTCGCGACGCGGCCGAAGCTCAACGACTATGTCGGCACGCGCAAGGAACTGCTGGAAGGCGCCGACACGCTGTTCGCGGCCGTCATCAACGGCAAGCTGCACGTGCCGATCAACCATGCCTACGCGCTGAAGGATGCGGCGAAGGCGCATATCGATCTCGAGAGCCGCAAGACCACGGGCGCGTCGATCTTGAAGCCGTAGCTTCTCGTCATTGCGAGCGAAGCGAGGCAATCCAGGACTGTCGCCGCGGAGCCAGTCCGGATTGCTTCGTCGCTTCGCTTCTCGCAATGACAAGGATGGACCTACGCCACGCGCCGTGCCGCGCCGGCCTTGGTCAAGATCCCGTCGAGACAATCGACCATCTCGGCGATCTGCGCCTTCGTGACGTTCAGCGCCGGCATGAAGCGCAGCGTGTCGACTTGCGGCGCGTTCAGGAGCACGCCGGCCTCGAACGCCTGCGCGACGATGCCGGGCGCGATTGGCAGCTTGAGGTCGAGCGCGAGCAGGAGGCCGCGCCCCCGCACGCCGCCGAGGCCGTGCCGGGCCGAGACTTTCTGCAACTCGCTTTCGAGCAAGAGGCCGGTCTCGGCGACAGCCTTCAGGAAGTCTGGCTTGCTGACCTCCTGAAGCACCGCCAGGCCCGCCGCGCACATGATCGGATTGCCGTTGAAGGTGCCGCCCTGGTCGCCGTGCTCGAAGCAGGAGGCGCGTTCGGTCGCGAGCAGGGCGGCGAGCGGCACGCCGCCGCCGATTCCCTTGCCGAGCGTCATGATGTCCGGCGCGATGCCCGTGTGCTCGTAATGGAAGAGTTTTCCGGTCCGGCCCATGCCGGTCTGGATCTCATCGAAAATGAGCAGCATGCCGTGCGCCTGCGTCAGCGCGCGCAGCTCCTGCAGGAACTGATCGCTCGCCGGCCATACGCCGGATTCACCCTGGATCGGCTCAAGCATGACGGCGACGGTGTTGTCGTTGATCAGCGCTTCGACCGAAGCGATGTCGTTGAGCTTCGCCTTCTTGAAGCCGGCGACCTTCGGCTCGAACAGCGGCTCGAACGCCTTCTTGCCCGAAGCCGACATCGTTGCCAGCGTCCTTCCATGGAAGCCGCCTTCGAAGCTGATGATCTCGAAGGCGCCGCCTTTGTGCACGCTGCCATATTTCCGCGCGAGCTTGATCGCGCCTTCATTGGCTTCCCCGCCGGAATTGGCAAAGAACACCTGGTCGAACGCACTGTTCTCGACGAGCGCCTGCGCCAGCTTCAGGCCCGGTTCGTTGTAGAAGGCCGGGCTCGGTGTCAGCAGCCGCC
The DNA here is from genome assembly GCF_001424605.1 of Bradyrhizobium sp. Leaf396. Taxonomy (NCBI): domain Bacteria; kingdom Pseudomonadati; phylum Pseudomonadota; class Alphaproteobacteria; order Hyphomicrobiales; family Nitrobacteraceae; genus Bradyrhizobium; species Bradyrhizobium sp. Leaf396. Next base: position 44,837 of record NZ_LMQJ01000011.1, on the reverse strand, counting down.
TGGCCTGCGCGCCAAGTGCCTCAGCGACCGCGGGCGGGGAGTGGCCGAGACAGTTCACGGCCCAGCCCTGCACGAAATCGAGATAGCGCTTGCGGCTGTCGTCCCAGAGGTAGGAGCCGGCGCCGCGGACGAATACGGCCTTGGGCCGTGCGGTGATGTCCATCAACGCATCATACGGATGGGTGGCGGTGGTCATGTCGAACTCCTCTGGGGCGGGTGGAAAAGGGACGCAAAAGCAAGAAGGCCGCACTTTGCGGGTGCGGCCTTCTCGAAAACTGGCTGAGCTCTAATGCTTCAGCGGCGTCGTCGGACATGGCGCAACCCATCATCGTCGCGGGTGCGACGACGGAAAGCTGCGCGGCGGTGGGTCCGAGAATTGATCATGGGGCGCGTCCCTACAGCTGAACGTGAGGGCTTGTCAAGCGGAGGTTTCTCGGGATACCCGCCGGTCCGTGGGTCGATCATGTCGGACGCGCGGCTTCCTCGGCATCCTCTTCGCCCCAATCGGCGTCTGCAATCGCGGTGTCGATGAGCTCGCCGCGCATCAGCTTGAGCGGTGAATTCCAGTACAGTGCGATGTTGTGGAACGGGTCGGTCAGCACCTTGAACACCCAGACGAGGCCGGTCGTGACGTCGCGCGTGACGAAGAGCTGGAGCATGCGCGCAAGTCCGCCGCCGATGCCGATCGCAAGCCAGAGCGTGCCGACATGCCGGATGAAGTCGAGGCGAGTGGCCGGCGCATCGAACAGGCCGAACAGCGTCGGATACAGGTAGAGCGCGATCGGCGCGCTGCCCCACACCAGCAGCAGCACGATCTTGCGGGTCTGGTTGTAGCCGACCTTGATCGCTTCCTTGTAGTCGTTGCTGACGTCGTTGACGGCGTCATAGCCGTTCGGCTCAAAGAAGAAGTGGCCGGTCTGCCGCGTCAGCATCGCGAGCCAGCCGACGATGCCGGCGAGCGCCGGGTCCTTGAACAGAAGGGCGTAGCTGGCGAGGAAGATGACGGCGCTGATCAGGTGCAGCGTCTGGTTGACCGTGCTCTGGTGGTAGAAGCGATAGTCGTCGAAGCGCTGCGTGCGCAGCATGTCCGGAAGGCGGCTCATCCTTGTTCCTCGCTCGCGTTGAAAGCGCGGGCAGAGTTAGGACGAGTCCGTGACCCCTGCGTGAATGCACTATAATGTCACATTCTGGCGCGGCCGGTTCGGGTGCGTCTCAGCCGATACGCCGGATTGCCCTGCTGCGCTCGCAATGACGGGTGGCTCAGAATCCGGCAACGCTGCCGTGCAGGTCGTATGCATCGGCGCGCTCGATCTTGGCGGTGACGATCTCACCGACACGCAGCGGACGGCGGCTCGTGAGATAGACTGCGCCGTCGATCTCCGGCGCATCGGCCTTGGAGCGGCCCTTGGCCACGGTCGGGCCGACCTCGTCGATGATGATCTGCTGCCGGGTGCCGACCTTGCGCTTGAGACGTCGGGCGGAGATTTTCTGCTGGCGCGCCATCAGCGCGTCGTAGCGTGCCTGCTTGATCTCTTCCGGCACGGGATTCTCGATCGCGTTCGCGGTCGCGCCGGCGACCGGCTCGTACTTGAAGCAGCCGAGACGATCGATCTCGGCTTCATCCAGCCAGTCGAGCAGATATTCGAAATCGGCATCGGTCTCGCCGGGGAAGCCGACGATGAAGGTCGAGCGCAGCGCGAGATCCGGACATTCCTCGCGCCAGCGCTTGATGCGCGCCAGCGTCTTGTCCTGCGCCGCCGGGCGCTTCATTGCCTTGAGGACGTTGGGGCTCGCATGCTGGAACGGGATGTCGAGATAGGGCAGCACCTTGCCCTCGTTCATCAGTGCGATGACCTCGTCGACATGCGGGTAGGGGTAGACGTATTGCAGCCGGACCCAGGCTCCGAACTCGCCGAGCTCGCGCGCGAGGTCGAGGAATTTGGCGCGGACTTGGCGCTCCTTCCACGGGCTCTCGGCGTATTTCAGATCGATGCCATACGCCGAGGTGTCCTGCGAGATGACGAGCAGCTCCTTGACGCCGGCGCCGACCAGTCGCTCGGCCTCGCGCAGCACATCGTTGGCGGGGCGAGAGACCAAGTCGCCGCGCAGCTTCGGGATGATGCAGAAGGTGCAGCGGTTGTTGCAGCCCTCGGAAATCTTCAAGTACGCGTAGTGCCGCGGCGTCAGCTTGATGCCCTGTGGCGGCACCAGATCGAGATGCGGATTGTGCGTTGGCGGCAGCGCGCGATGCACGGCGTCAAGCACGCTCTCATATTGCTGCGGACCGGTGATGGAGAGCACGCCGGGATAGGCCTGCTCGATCGCTTCCGGTTCCGCGCCCATGCAGCCGGTCACGATCACCTTGCCATTCTCGGCCATGGCCTCGCCGATGGCCGAAAGCGATTCCTGCTTGGCGCTGTCGAGGAAGCCGCAGGTGTTGACGATGACGATGTCGGCCCCGTCATGCTTGCGGGCGAGCTCGTAACCCTCCGCGCGCAGGCGCGTGATGATGCGCTCGGAATCCACCAATGCCTTGGGACAGCCGAGCGAATGGAAAGAGATGCGCGGCGCACCTTTAAAAGTTTCGCTCAAAGCGAGTATCCTGAATTTTGCAGAGATTTCGATCCAAGTAACTGTTGTGATAGCGAAATTCAATCCCTTTCGAATGTGCCGTCTGTGATAAAGTAATGCACGCTCTCGGCGAGTGGAATCCACCAGTGCCTAGGGAGCGGGATGCTTGCGGGTAATCGATGAACCCAGCTCTGTACGAGGGTTATTTGGCGCGGCTGGCCGAGGGACGACGGAAGGACGCGGCGGTGATGCTCGACGCGTTTCTCCGATCGTTCAATTCTTCCGCGGAACGGGAGCAATGGACCCGCACGTACTTGAACACCCATACCTATGGCGCGAGAGTTCGGCATGAGATCTACGCCGAACTCATATTCCCGGTTTTGCTGGCCGGGAGTAAACGAAATGATGCTTGGAGCCTCTACTGGCTGGCTGGAACCTGCCAGAATTTATACAGCGCACATAGGCTGTATGCGCTGATAAAGTTCAAAGGAAAGACTGATCTGCTCAAGGAGGCATATGCGATAGACCGTACCTCAACCGAGGTGCGTCAAGCGTTGCTGAAAAGTCTGTTGGATGATTTCGCTTACGCCAGTCATGAGTGGCCGGCCGGTATATTGTGGAGCATGAACGGGGCTACACTGGAGCAGTGCAACGAATTCATGTCCGAGGTGACCTTAGCGCGAGAGTTGGACCGTGAAAGTACCTATGCGTCGTCGATCGACGAGTTCGAGAGCAAGGTCAAGCAGTACAAAAAGCGACTGATGTCTAATTTGGGGACGAGCTACAATTTTGAGCCCCACTAATTGCGACCGGTATGAGGTGCGACCGGCAACGCTCGGTCGAGCATGTGAGTTTCTGCTTGGCATCCGAAAGCGGACGTCTCGCCTTGATGAGCGCACGAACCGCTGGACGAGCTGATAGTTCAAATGACAGCCGCCTCCGGGCGGCTTTTTCTTTGGGCAGCGCGGCCCGGATTTCTATACATTCGTTGTCTCAGGGACACCCGAGCGACACGAAGCTGACCTTGGGCGCAGCCGTCTGATCCATATCTGAACTGCCTGATTGACGGGCCTCAGCTAGTCCCAATTGCCCGCAATTACAACCCTTTGCAGGGCGATCCGGCGTGCTATGGATGGATCAGCTGCCGCCGAGTGAGCCATGAGCGCCGAACAGTCGCCCAAAATCGTGATCGTCGACGAAAGCCCGATCCGGGCTGCGATCCTGGAGGAGGGGTTGCGGGAGGCCGGATTCACGCAGGTCGTCCACATCAGCGAAATGCAGAGCCTGCTTGCCCGTATTTATGCGGTCGATCCCGACATCATCCTGATCGATCTGGAGAACCCCAGCCGCGACGTGCTCGAGGCGATGTTCCAGGTCAGCCGTGCCGTGAAGCGGCCGATCGCCATGTTCGTCGATCAGAGCGATTCAGCCTCGATCCAGGCCTCGGTCGAGGCGGGGGTGTCCGCCTATATCGTCGACGGGCTGAAGAAGGAGCGTATCAAGCCGATCCTCGACCTCTGCGTGTCCCGCTTCAACGCTTTCGCCAAGCTCCAGGAGGAGCTGGAGCGAACCAAGTCGCAGCTCGAGGACCGCAAGGTCATTGAACGTGCCAAGGGCATCCTGATGAAGGTGAAGGGCCTGACCGAAGAAGAGGCCTATGTGCTGCTGCGCTCCACAGCGATGCGCGAGAAGAAGAAAATCGGCGAGATCGCGCAGTCGATCATCACCGCGTCGGAGATGCTGAAATGACCGCCACCCTCCGCATCGGGTTCATTCCGCTGGTCGATGCCGCCGCCCTGATCGTCGCGGTCGACAAGGGGTTTGCCGCCGCCGAAGGGCTCGACGTCGAGCTGGTGCGCGAAGTCTCCTGGTCGAACGTCCGCGACAAGCTCAATATCGGCCTGTTTGACGCCGCACATCTCCTGGCACCCGTGGCGATCGCGTCTTCGCTCGGGCTCGGCCACGTCAAGGTGCCGATCGCGGCGCCATTCAACCTCGGTATCAACGGCAATGCCATCACTTTGTCGCCGGCGCTCCATGCCGCGCTGATGGAGCAGATCGACGGCGATCGTTTCGACCCGATGGTGACCGCGAAGGCGCTGGCGAAGGTGGTCGCCATCAGGCGCAAGGCAGGGGCCGAGCCTCTGACCTTCGGCATGACCTTCCCGTTCTCGACCCACAATTATCAGTTGCGGTTCTGGATGGCAGCGGCCGGCGTCGATCCCGACGAGGATGTGCGCCTCGTGGTGCTGCCGCCGCCCTACATGGTCGACAGCCTCAAGAACGGCCATGTCGATGCGTTCTGCGTCGGCGCGCCCTGGAATTCGATCGCGGTCGATCTCGGCATCGGCCACATCCTGCATTTCGTCTCCGACATCCTGGTCCGTGCTGCGGAGAAAGTGCTGGCCGTTCGCCAAGCCTGGGCGGACAAGAATCCGGACGTGGTCGCAGCGCTGGTGCGCGCGGCGGTGAAAGCGGCCGAGTTCATCGAGCATCCCGAGAACCGGACCGAGGCGGCGCAAATCCTGGCTCAGCCGGAGCGGATCGGGGTCGACGCCGAGGTCATCCAGCGCACCCTCACCGGACGCCTCAAGATCTCGCCCGACGGCACTTTCCGTGAGAGCGGCCGCTATCTCCTCGTTGGGCGCGAAGGGGCAGGGCGCCCCGAGCCGGTCCAGGCCGCCTGGCTCTATGCTCAGATGGTGCGCTGGGGACAGACGGCGCTGACCCCCGATGGTGTCAAGACGGCCATGGCGGTGTTCAGGCCGGACCTCTACGATGCAGCCCTTGGCAGCAGGGCGCCCACCGAGGCTCCCGCGGCCTTCGGCGCCTTCGCCGGCCCCGTCTTCGATCCCGCCAACATCCGGGGGCACCTTGAAGCCTTCGCGGTTGGGCGCTGGAAGGCCTGATTCGCCGCTGCTTCGTTTTTGAGCGCATCGGTCCCCTTGGCTAATGTTTGGGCTGGCTGCTCGAATTTCGGGAGAGCTGCCCGGCGGGGTGCCCCGGCACTCTGCCTCAACCGTCTGACATCACTGATGTTTCAGTCTCGACCAAGCTGGCACGCAACTTGAATGTTGCACTGCGGCCAGCTTGTCATAGGTGCCTGCTGAGCCAAGTCCCGCAGCAACGAAGCTGATCGGACCGTGGGTGACGAAGCCGGCGCTGAGCCGGCCCAAGCTCCCCCGCGGGTCGCGCCAACCTCGGAGCCACTCTGGTGGCCGCAGGAGCTTCGTTAGCAACCATGAAAATCGAAACGCTCTCAGTCGACTTTACCGACGAGCAGAAGCGCTATCTCGAAGGCTTCACGACGGGCCTGCAGATCAGCCGCGTCGGTCGCGCTCTGGGCGGCGGCGCCGTCAAGGCGAGCGCCGAGCCGACCGGGCCCGATGCCGTGCACATCAAGGCGCAGGACAGGGTGATTGCGTCGGGCAAGAAGCTTGCCGACCAGGAGAAGTTCAAGCGCGAGGAGCATCCTTTCGACGCCTATCCGCGGTTGCGCCAGCAGGCGCTCGACAACGCGGCGCCGAGCCCGGCCGACAATTTCCGCTGGCGCTATTACGGCATCTTCTATGTCGCGCCGACGCAGGATTCCTACATGAGCCGCCTGCGCATTCCGAACGGCATCATGAAGCACTGGCAGCTGTCCGGCCTTGCCGACCTCGCCGACGAGCTATGCGGCCCCTACTGCCACGTCACGACGCGCGCCAATCTTCAGCTTCGCGAGATCCCGCCGAAGCACGCGATCAAATTCCTCGAAGGCATTCAGGAACTCGGCCTGTGCTCGCGCGGCTCCGGCGCCGACAACATCCGCAACGTCACGGGAACGGCGACCGCCGGCATCGATCCACAGGAGCTGCTCGACACGCGGCCCTATGCGCGCGAGTGGCACTACCACATCCTCAACGACCGTTCGCTCTACGGCCTGCCGCGCAAGTTCAACGTTGCCTTCGACGGCGCCGGCAGGATTGCGGTGCTCGAGGAGACCAACGACATCGCGTTCACGGCTTATGAGGTGAAGGACGGCTTCGGCGTCGAGCCCGGCGTCTGGTTCCGCCTCGGCCTCGGCGGCATTACCGGGCACAAGGATTTCGCCAAATATTCCGGCATCATCGTCAGGCCGGAGCAGGCAACCGCCGTTGCAGACGCCATCGTGCGCGTGTTCATCGACCACGGCGACCGCACCAACCGCAACAAGGCGCGGCTGAAATATGTGCTCGATGCGATGGGGCATGACGGCTTCGTCAAGCTCGTCGAGGAGCGGCTGAAGACGCCGTTCACGCGCGTGCCGGAGGAGGCGTTCGCACCACGCCCCGCGGCGGACCGCATGGCGCATGTCGGCGTGCACAGGCAGAAGCAGGAGGGCCTCAACTGGATCGGGGTGTCGCTGCCGCTCGGCAAGCTCACCTCCGATCAGATGCGAAGCCTCGCCAAGCTCGCGCAGGATCTCGGTGACGGCGAGATCCGGCTGACGGTCTGGCAGAACCTGCTCATCTCGGGAGTGCGCGACGAGAACGTCGAGCTTGCGGTTGCGGCGATCAAGCAGATCGGGCTCGCGGTCGAGGCCTCGCACATCCGCGCCGGCCTGATCGCCTGCACCGGTAATGCCGGTTGCCGCTTCGCCGCGGCGAACACCAAGCGTCATTCCGCCGAGATCGGCGACTGGTGCGAAACGCGCGTGGCGATGGATAAGCCGGTCAACATCCACGTCACCGGTTGTCACCATTCCTGCGCGCAGCATTACATCAGCGACATCGGCCTGATCGGCGCGCGCGTGCCGGTCAGTGAGGAAGACACCGTCGAGGGCTATCACCTCTTTACCGGTGGCGGGTTCGGGCCCGACGCCGACATCGGGCAGGAGGTCTACCGCGACCTCAAGGCCGAGGATGCGCCAAAGACGGTCGAACGACTGCTGAAAGCCTACATGGCGCATCGTTCGTCGCCCGATGAAACCTTCCTCCATTTCGCGCGACGCCATGACGGTGAAACGCTGCGCAAGCTGGCCGATGCACAGGTGTCCGCATGAACCAGATCACCCCTCCGCCGAAGCTCGACCTCATTCCCCCAAGCGCACCGTTCTCCGACGCGCAGCGCTCCTGGCTGAACGGCTTTTTCGCCGGCCTGCTGTCGCCTGAGGTCGCCGCGCCGCTGTCAACGGAGCAGGGCGCCGCCGTCATGCAAGGCGCGGCCGGCGACGGCGATGACGGTGAAGCGCCGTGGCACGACCAGACCATGCCGATCGCCGAGCGGATGAAGCTCGCCGAGGGCCGTCCCGTGCGCCGCAAGATGATGGCGGCGATGGCGCAGCAGGATTGCGGCCAATGCGGCTACAATTGCCACGACTATTCGGAAGCGATTGCGAGCCGCAGCGAAGCGCGGCTCAACCTCTGTGTCCCAGGCGGCAAGGAAACCGCGCGGATGCTGAAGTCGCTGTTCGAGGAGCTCGACAAGACGCCTGCGGCGAAGCCGGCCGACAAGCCGGATGCGGCGGCACCAGCCGTGACCGTGACCATCGCCGAACCCGGCCGCTCACGCGACAATCCTGTCGCGGCGACCTTCCTGTCGCGCCGCCTGCTCAACAAGGGCAAATCGGAGAAGGAGACATATCACGTCGAGTTCGATCTCTCCGAGAGCAAGCTCGACTACGTGGTCGGCGACAGTTTCGGCGTGTTCGCGCGCAACGATGTCGGCCTCGTCGACCAGATCATCGCGCTGCTCGGCGCCTCCCACACCACCAAAGTCAACGGCAAGACGCTGCGCGAGGTGCTGATCGACGACGTCTCTCTGTCGCCGGCGCCTGACACGCTGTTCGAACTGATTTCCTTCATCACCGGCGGCGCCGCGCGCGAGAAGGCACGTGCGCTGGCGCAGGGCGAGGATCCCGATGGCGATGCGGCCACGCTCGACGTCATGGCCGCGCTGCAGAAGTTTTCCGGCACGCGGCCGCATGCCGAGGCTTTCGTCGAGGCGCTGGAGCCGCTCCAGCCGCGGCTCTACTCGATCTCGTCCTCGCACAATGCGTCGCCGGGAAAGCTGTCACTGACGGTGGACTCCGTGCGCTACATCGTCGGCAAGCGCAAGCGCCTCGGCGTCGCCTCGACCTTCCTCGGCGAACGCATCAAGGAGGGCGATAAGCTGAAGGTCTATGTGCAGAAGGCGCATGGCTTCGGCCTCCCGCAGGATCCCAAGACGCCGATCATCATGATCGGCCCCGGCACAGGCATCGCGCCGTTCCGGGCCTTCCTGCTCGACCGCAAGGCGACCGGTGCGCCCGGCAAGAACTGGCTGTTCTTCGGCCACCAGCGCAGCGATTGCGATTTCTTCTACCAGGAGGAGCTCAACGCGATGAAGACCTCGGGTCTACTGACGCGCCTGTCGCTGGCCTGGTCGCGCGACGGCGAGAAGAAATTCTACGTGCAGGACCGCATGCGCGAGGTCGGGCGCGAGCTTTGGACGTGGCTCGCCGAAGGCGCGCATCTCTACATCTGCGGCGACGCCAAGCGCATGGCCAAGGACGTGGAGCGTGCGCTGGTCGACATCGTCGCCCAGTTCGGCGCGCGTTCGACGGATGAGGCCGTCAGCTTCGTCGCCGAGCTCAAGAAGTCCGGTCGCTTCCAGGCCGACGTGTACTAGTCTGCTCTCACACCGGCGTTGTACGGGCCGGTTCCGGCTGGCTCGGATTTTAACGAATGAGATTCTCGGAACCTGCCGGTCGGGAGAATATGCGTCTGCGATCAGGCTTCTTAGAAGAAGCTCATCGCTATTTCTCTCGGCATCTTGCCTCGTCCCCTGGCTGATCCTTCATACCCGCAAATGGGGCGTTGGAGACCGGCCATGCGCGAATTATCGGCGGAAGCCAGACTGCATTTCTACGCGCGTTCGCTCTCGCGGCGAACCCGGGGGACGCTGCATCATGTCGCGATGTACAGCGCCTTCGCCGTCATCGCGGCGATCGTGTTCGGGACGCTTTCGGTGCATCCGTTTTAATGTGTCGTTCCGGGGCGGCGAAACTCACGCCCCGCGCCTGAACGGCGCGACCTCGATTCCCGCAGCCTTCAACGCCTGGCGCACGCCGCGGGCGATGTCCACGGCGCCGGGCGTATCGCCGTGGATGCAGACCGTGTCCGTGCGCATCTTGATGACCTTGCCCGTGACCGACACGACCGCGCCGTCCTGCACCATCCGCACCACGCGGTCAGCGATCGCCTTGGCGTCGTGCAGGACCGCACCGGGCTTCTTGCGCGAGACCAGATTGCCGTCGTCCTCATAGGCGCGGTCGGCGAACACCTCGTGCACCATCGGCAGGTTGGCATCTTCGCCCGCCTTCACCAGCTTGGAATTGGCAAGCACCACGAAGATCAGGCCGGGATCGACCGCCTTGATGCCGGCGGCGATCGCCTTCGCGGTCATGTCGTCCTCGCAGGCGACGTTGGAGAGCGCGCCATGCGCCTTTACATGGGTCACCTTGTGGCCGGCCGCTGTCGCGATCGCCTGCAGCGCGCCGATCTGGTAGGCGACGAGGTTCTCGATTTCGGAGGCCTTGAGCCCTGCGATCGGATGGCGGCCGAAGCCATGCAGGTCGCGATATCCGGGATGCGCGCCGACCGACACGCCGCGCGCCTTCGCGAGCTCGACCGTCCGCCGCATGATGTCGGGATCGCCGGCATGGAAGCCGCAGGCGACGTTGACCGAGCTTGCGAGCTCGATCATGGCGGCGTCGTTGCCCATCTCCCACGCTCCAAAACCCTCGCCGAGATCGCAATTAAGGTCGACTGTCTTCATCGGTGCTCTCCGCCTCTGGTCTTGTTGTCGCTTACGGCTCCGCCGTGACCTGCCAGGTCCCGGCATCGACCGCGCTGACCGCATAGCCCGCCACGTTAGCATCGCTGAGCGCCTCGATGTTGAGTGCGACAGTGTCGGAGGAGCGCAGGCGATCGGGCAGGCTGCGGATCAACTGTGCAAACTTGCGTGCCTCGTCCTGCGCTTCGGCCATGCTGACAGCCTTGAAGCGGAACGCGGTTCCCGCCGAGGTCTGGGCGAGGCGACCGATATCGGCCGTTATCACCGTTGCGATCTTCGGATAGCCGCCGGAGGTACCGCGGTCCATCATCAGCGCGATGGGGGCTCCGTTGCCGGGCACCTGGATGCTGCCGTTCACGGTGCCGTCGGAGACGATGTTGTGGCCATGCAGATGCTTGATGGCGGGGCCCTCGAGCCGGTAGCCCATGCGATCGGAAGTCGCCGAGATCTTCCATTCGCTCTCAAGGAACAGAGCCTTGTTGGAGTCGTCGAACTCGTCGTCCTGCGGTCCCAGCAGCACGCGGATCGGGCCACTCACCGGCTTCGGCAGCTCGATGCGAAGCTCCGGCGCGCCGCTCGCAGCGTCGACGCTGAACTCGTCGCCAGCCTGAAGCGGGCGCGGGTAGGGGCTGCCGAGGCCTGCGCGGGCATTGACGGCGAGGCTGCCGAACACCGGCTCGCCCTTGATGCCGCCCTCGATCGCGAGATAAGTGAACGCGCCGCCGCGGGCAAAACCGAGCGTCAGCGTCTCGCCGTCCTTCAGCGTTACCGATGCGTCCATCGCGACCGGGCTGCCGGCGATGTCCGCGTTGCGCGGTGCGCCTGAAATCGCGACGCGCACGGCGCCGTCGCGGGCGGTGAAGGAGGCGCCGACCGGGCCGATCTCGATGGCGGCCGCGAAAGGCTCGTTGCCGACGAGGGTGTTCGCCGCCGCAAGCGACAGGCGGTCCATCGCTCCGCTCACCGTCAGGCCGTAGCGTTGCGCGCCGAGCCGCCCGCCGTCCTGGACCGAGCTTGCCGGGCCGATGCTGGCAACGACGAGGCGGCTCATGCGACGACCTGCTCGGCGACGATCTCGCCGGCTTCCGCAGCGCGGTCCAATTCCTCGAATGTCTTGTGGTCGATTGCGAAGAACGTCACGCGATCGCCGGGTTCGGTGAGGAAGGTCGGGTTGCGATGGAGCTGATAGGTCCTGACAGGCGTGCGGCCGAGCAAATGCCAGCCGCTCGGCGCGGCCAGACATTGGATTCCGGCCTGCACGCCGCCGATCGAGATGGTGCCGGCCGGCGTCAGCAGGCGTGGCGATTGCCGCCGCGACATGTGCAGGGATTTGTCGAGGCCGCTGAGATAGGACCAGCCCGGCGTGAAGCCGATCATGGCCACCTTGTAATCGCCGCCCGCATGCCGGGCGATGATGTCATCGGGCGTGGTGTTGAGCGCCTTGGCGACATCCTCGAGGTCGATGCCGTGCTCGCCGCCATAGGCGACCGGAATGCGCCAGCGGCGCGCCTTGGTGACCGGCGGCAGCGGTTGGCCCGCGAGCGCGAGCAGCTTCTCGCCGAGCGCATCAAAAGCGATTGCGCAGGGATCGTAATGCACCAGCAAGGAGCGATAGGTCGGTACGGTCTCGGTGATGCCCTCGATCGGACTTGCTGCCAGCGCCTTGTCGAGTGCCAGCACGCGCTGGTTGGCGACATCATCGATGGTGCGGCTGAACTCGACCGTGACGGCGCTGTCGCCACTGGGCAGAAGGCGGGGCGGGAGAAGCGTCGCGGCCATTGAGCTGTCGAAGAGTTGTCGAAATCGGGCTTTTGGAAGCGCGCGGGCTCGACGTTGAGCTCCGCGTCACCTCTGCTTCGCGTAAATGCGCCCGCAAGTCCAATAAATTAATGCAAGGGGTGCCGATAAAGCCTTGTTATCGCGGCGCATAACAGCTCAGCGGCCCTGCGTTATTGGGACCCTCTTGGCCCTTGACGCAAGGGCTGCGGCTAGCAAGATGCGCGCGTTGTTTCCCGCCCATCCGGAGCTCGTCCGTTTCCATGTCGCTGTCCCCCGAAGCTCGCAAGACTCTCGCCGGCATCACCACCGCCACCATCACCACGGTCCTGCTGAAGAAGGGCCTGCGCAATGTGTGGATGCGCGGCGCACGGCCGCTGCGCCCGGGTCTGCCCCGCTTGGTGGGACCAGCCTTCACGCTGCGCTTCGTGCCGGCGCGCGAGGATCTGGCGACACCGGAATCCTGGTCTTCGCCGATCTCGACCCGCACCGCGATCGAGGCGATGCCGGAAGGATGCATCGCCGTGGTCGACGCCATGGGCATCACCGACGCCGGCATCTTCGGCGACATCCTGTGCGCGCGCATGGTCAAGCGCGGCGTCACTGCGCTCGTCACCGACGGCGTCGTGCGCGACGTCGAGGGCGTGCTCGGCACCAACCTGCCGGTGTGGTGCGACGGCTATGCCGCGCCGCCGTCGGTTGCAGGTCTTACCTTTGTCGGCTGGGGCGAGCCGATCGGCTGCGGCGGCGTTGCCGTGTTCCCGAATGACATCGTCGTTGCCGACCAGGACGGCTGCGTGTTGATCCCGCAGGCGATGCTTGATCACGTCCTTGCCGAGGGCGTCGAGCAGGAGCGGATGGAGGCCTGGATCGTCAACGAGGTGAACAACGGCGCGGCGCTGCCGGGCCTGTACCCCATGAATGCCGAAACCAAGGCGCGCTACGCCGCGAGCAAGAAATAACAGGAGAGCAGACCCTATGGAGATCACCGTCGCAGGCACGCGGCCGACCCGCCGCGCGCCCAAGGAAAACTTCACCGGCACCGTGTGGCAGGACCCCGTCATCATGGCGCCGTCGCCGGCACGGCTGAACTGCTCGCGCGTCGCTTTCGAGCCGGGCGCGCGCACCAACTGGCATCATCATCCCCTCGGCCAGACGCTCTACGTCATTTCCGGCGTCGGACGCGTGCAGTCCAAGGGCGGCCCGATCCGCGAGATCCGTCCCGGCGATACCGTCTGGATTCCTCCGGGCGAACTGCACTGGCACGGGGCGTCGCCGACCAACGGCATGTGCCACATTGCCATGCAGGAAGCGCTCGACGGAGTCTATTCGACCTGGCTGGAGCCGGTCACGGACGCGGAATACGGCGCCGCGGTGGGCTGATCTGCATGCCCCGGACAAGACGCATCGCCTGAGGGCGATGCGTCGCGGAGCGGGGGCCGGGATATTGCAGTGGTCGACACCGCTGGGTCGCGGCTCGGCGCAGCAATGCCGTCAACGCGTTCACACGCGTCCTCGATGCGCTATTGCATTGCCGCTTGTCCGGGACAGAAGCCCTACATCCGCTCCGCCGTCCACGTTCCCCTGCACATCGCACCGCGCCAAGTGCCGGAGCCCGAGCTGCCGCTGAGCCGGCCGAAGCCGACCGCGCGCTTGATGCCGGTGCTCAAGGTGACATTGATGCGGCCGGCATCGGCCACGTGACCGGACGCGTTCACCGCGGCGCTGCTCGAGGCGATCTGGCCTTTGTTGATGCCGATTGCGACGGTTGCGCCGTTGCCGCAGGTCTCGCTCGATGACGAGATGCGGACATTCCATGTGCCGTCGAAGGTGCTTGTCGCGGCGTCAGCCTGCGCGAATGGCAAGGCGATGGCGACGAGGGAAGCGAAGAGACCTTTGCGAAAGCCGTTCATGACACGCCCCTGTGGGTGACCATGCGCGGATCGTGGCATGGGCGCGGAACCGGCGCTGTGAGGGCAGTCACGTGCGCAAGGGGCTCCGTGAGCCTGCGCACGTCGCGAGGCTCCCCCGGGAAAAGCAAAGGGGCCCGGATCACGAGCCCCTTGTCTCCGTCAGGACGTTGAACTCAATTCACGCGCGTCCAGGTCTGGCCGCCGCAGAACATGCCGCCGAAGGCGCAGCCCTGCACACGCAGGCGGTCGGTGCCCTTCATGGCGATCGTTGAATCGTAGGTCGAGCCCGAGTTCGGATCGAGGATGCGCCCGGTCCATTTTTGGTCCTTGCCCGGCTTCATGTTGATCAGAACCTGCTCGCCGTTCTGGTTCGACCTGGAATCGACCGAATAGCCGCAGAGGTTGGTGCCGCATTGCTCGATGCGGACCTTGCCTTCCCTCTCCTCGGTGAGCCAGACGCCGAGCGGCGAGCTGAGATCTCGCGTGGGCGCGGTTGCCGGAGCAGGCGTTGTTGCGGCTGCCTGAACGGGAGCGGCGGCAGGTGGCGGAGGCGGCGCCGGGGGGGCGGCGGCCACACTCGGGGCGGGCGGCGGAGCGGTGGCAGGCGCTGCCTGCTGCTCGACTGGAGCAGCGGCCTGAGGCGGTGCAGGCGCTGGTGCGGCAGCCGCGCCGGCCGGCGAGTTGGTGGCGGTCGTGGTCGGCGGAGGAGCTGGTGGCGGTGCGGGGGGCGGCGCCACGGCAGCAGCCGGAGCCGGCTGCACAGCTGCGGGCGGGGCGGGGGCAGGTGCCGGCGCAGCCGGTGCCTGCGGGTCGACCGTGGCCTGCTGCGGAGCCTGCTCGCTCTTCTTGGCCTTCTTGGGCTTGCTCTGGCCCGTGTTGTCGTAGACCCCGGGAATCTGCACCGTGCCGCGCTCCGGGTCGATGCGGATGGTGCGCCCGCCATATTCGAAGGTGTACTGCGCCTGCGCGGCGGTGCTTGCCAAAAGGAATGCGGCCGTGGCCAACAGCTTCCTCATTTCCGTCTCCTGAACCGGTGGTCCCCGCACCGACGCTTACGCGCCGGTCCGATCGCAGAAAGTGATCCAGATCACTGTCGTCCGTATGAGTCGTGCTTCGCAGGTTCCCGGTTCAATAGGCCCGAAGCCGGCCCAAAGTTTGGCAAGGCAAGCGACAGGAGGACGCGGCCTCAGGCGGCGTTCAACTTATAGGGCCTCCACTGCTGATGGCGTCGGCAGACATCGCTTTAGTCGGGCCAAGCCGTGTAGATCTTTGGCGTTGCCGTCTTCCATCGACATGTTGAGCTGGCATTGTGCAACTGTTCGACGGCGGAATTTGACCAGACGCCGAAGATAGGGGAATTCTGGCATGACGATCTCGATCTACGAGGCCTCGGTGGGCCTGTTCGTGCCGTACCTGCACAACCTGTCGGTTCTGCTCGACAAGGGTGTCGCGTATGCCGAGACCCGGAAGTTCGACCCCACGGTTCTGCTCGGCATGCGCCTTGCGCCGAACATGTACGATCTGGCGCAGCAGATCGGCGAGGCCTGCCGCCACGCTACGGTTGCGCCAGCCTTGCTGGCCGAACGCGAGCCGGTCACGTTGCCCGTGCTCGAGCACGATATGGCCGGCCTTCAGGCGCGCATCGCGACGTCGGTTGAGTTCATCCAAAGCCTGCCGCGCGCGAAGATCGATGGGGCGGCGGAACGGGATGTTGTCTTCAGGCTGAAGAACGGCAGCGAGCTGCCCTTCACCGGGCGAACGCTGCTGCTGACGTTCAGCCTCCCACAGTTCTTCTTTCACGTGACGACGGCTTACGACATCTTGCGGCACGCCGGCGTCGAGCTGGTGAAGAAGGACTATCTTGGGAGGAAGTAGTTGGTGGCTCGCACACCTCTGTTTTCGGGAGAGGTGTGCAAAGTGAGCGGGCCGAAAATGGCCTTACGCTTCGCCCTTGCGCTCGTAATCTGCAAGCGAGCTGCGGCCGGCGATCTCGCTGCGCAGCAACTCGAAGCGCTTGTTCGCCTCGTCCTGCTGCCCATCGACGAAGCGGACCGCGGCCTCGCTCGTCATGGGGCCGCTGACCACGGGGGCGGATTGTTCGCCGATGGTCTCGTGGACATAGTACTGGCCGTCATCGCCACGATGGACCGTCCACTTGAGACGGATCGCTACCATGGGCCCCGGACCGACCTTGCTGTAGCCGTCGGCATCCGTATGCTCGGGCGCCAGCGGCTGCTCCTCGACCACCGGATGCTCGTCGAGAACATTATGCTCTTCGACGGACGGCTGCTCGCCCACGAGGACGATTTCAGTCTCTCGAATAATCTCGGTTTCCCGGACAACGAGCGCCGGCTCGGGATTTTCCAGAATGCTCGCGATGGTCGCAAGCGCATGGTCGGTCGGGTCGATCTCTGACAAGCGTCATCCTCCAGCTCGACGCGGGCGGCCAGTCTGTCCCGCTGCCGCCGCGGCAAGATGCATTACGCGCGTTTGATTAAGGCTGAGTTGGGGCTCGATCTGCACCAAAATGGGACGCTTTCTGGCCATCCACATCCAGGTGCGTCCTGAATTCCGCTCAGCCCAGCACGTCCTGGTTGATCACGTTCTGCCGGATGGGGTCGCCGTCCAGAACACTCAGGATGTTGCGTGCGGTCTGTTCGCTCATGCGCTCGACGGCTTCGACCGTGACGCCGGCGACGTGTGGAGCGATGATGACGTTGGGCAACGCGAACAGCGCGTTGCCGACCGGCGGTGGCTCCACCTCGAAGACGTCGATCCCCGCGCCGGCGAGCCTGCCGGACGTGAGCGCGTCGTACAGTGCGGACTCCTTCACGATGCCGCCGCGCGCGGTATTGATGAGGTAGGCTTTGGGCTTCATCCGGCCGATCCGCGCCGCGTCGAACAGGCCGACGGTCTCCGGTGTCTTGGGGCAGTGGATGGTGACGAAGTCGGCGCCCGGCAGCGCGGCGTCCAGGTCAGTGACGGGCTCGCAGCCGGCTGCCTTGATCTCGGCGGCTTCCTTGTAGGGATCGTAGACCTGGACGTTCATTTCGAATGCCAGGCAGCGCTTGGCGGTGCGGCTGCCGATGCGGCCGAAACCGACGATCAGCACGGTCTTGCCGTAAAGGTCGAACGGCAGCATGCCGAGCCGGTCGGCCCATTTGCCGTCCTTGACGCAGGCGTGCAATTCCTGCGCGCGCTTGGCCAGCGTCAGCATCATGAACAGCGCGGCTTCGGCGACCGAGGGCGAGTTCGCGCTGCCGGCGACCATCAGCGGCACCTTGCGGCGGGAGAGAGCGGGCACGTCGACGGCGTCGTAGCCGACGCCGATGCGGGTCACCACCTTCATGTCTTTCGACGCTTCGAGTTCGGTCTCGCCGAAAGCGGTTGCACCCAGCGCCACGCCGTGGACGGGGGCGTGGCTCTTCAGCAGGGCCTCGAAGTCCTTTGCGGAGATCAGGTTCGGAAACTCGACGAGCTCGATATCGTCCCGCTGGGTGAGGAGGGCGCGTGCCCCTCGCGACAAAGTTTGTGTAACGAAAATCTTCTTCTTGTTGGTCGCCATCGCTCCCCTGCCTGCCCAGCGTTTCTCAAGGCGGCGTCACAACACGACGCCGGTCTCTTCGTTTAGCAGGTGCATGTTGTTGAGGTCCATCGCCAAACGCATGGGTCCCCCGTCCTTGGCGCCGGCATTGGGATTGACGCGGCCGCAGACCGGCGTGCCTTCGAGGCCGAAATAGACCAGCGTCTCCATTCCCATCGGCTCGGTGACGTCGAGCACCGTGTCGAAGGTCTCGACGCCGGGCTCGAGATGCGCGTGCGACTCGGTCAGATGCTCGGGGCGCAGGCCGAGCAGCAGCTTTTCGGTGCGCGGCAGCGCGTTGTAGCGGGCCGCACGGGCGGGCGGCAGCGGGAAGGCAAGGCGGTCGGTGAGGCGGATCTGGAGCGTGCCGCCGACATCCTCGAGCCGGCACGGGATGAAGTTCATCGCCGGCGAGCCGATGAAGCCAGCGACGAAGCGCGTCGCCGGCTTGTGGTAGAGCTCGTTCGGCGTGCCGATCTGCTCGATCCGTCCCTTGTTCATCACCACGACGCGGTCGGCCAGCGTCATCGCCTCGACCTGATCGTGGGTGACGTAGACCGTGGTGGTCCGCACCTTCTGGTGCACCTTCTTGATCTCGATCCGCATCTGCACGCGGAGTTTCGCGTCGAGATTGGACAGCGGCTCGTCGAACAGGAAGACCTTCGGATTGCGCACGATGGCCCGGCCCATCGCGACACGCTGGCGCTGGCCGCCGGAGAGCTGCTTCGGCTTGCGGTCGATAAGATCGGTGATGTCGAGGAGGCGGGCGGCCTCGGTCACCCGCGCCTTGATCTCGGCCTTGGGATAATGCTTCAGGCGCAGGCCGAACGACATGTTCTCCGCGACCGTCATGTGCGGATAGAGCGCGTAGTTCTGGAACACCATGGCGATGTCGCGGTCCTTCGGCGGTACGTCGTTGACGACGTCGCCGCCGATCATGATGTCGCCGTCGCTGATGTCCTCGAGGCCTGCGATCATGCGCAGCGTGGTCGACTTGCCGCAGCCCGAGGGGCCGACCAGCACGATGAACTCGTGATCGGCGATGTCGAGGTCGATGCCGCGCACGGCCTCGACATCATCGTAACGCTTGACCACTTTCCGCAAAGCAACCTCAGCCATGAGCCATCAACCCTTTGTCGCGCCGGCGGTCAGGCCGGCAATGTAGTAGTCCATCAGGAAGGCGTAGATGATCAGCGGCGGCGCGGCGCCCAGCAGCGCGCCGGTCATGATCTGCCCCCAGTTGAACACGTCGCCCTTGATCAACGTGGTGGTGATGCCGACCGGCAGCACGAGTTGATCAACCGACGTCGTGAACACCAGCGGATAGAGGAACTGCGCCCAGGACACCGTGAACGCGAAGATGGTCGCGGCGATCAGCCCGGGCAGCGCGACGGGGATGAAGATCCGCGTCAGGGTCTGCAGCCAGGAGGCGCCGTCGATGAGGGCGGCCTCATCCAGCTCCTTCGGGATCGAGGCGAAATAGCCGATCATGATCCAGGTGCAGAACGGCACGGTCAGCGTCGGATAGATGAACAGCAGCACGTACCATCGGTTGAGCAGCGTGATCCCGGTCAGATCCTGGACCACCGCCAGCATCTTGAAGAGCGGAATGAACAGCAGGCTGTCGGGAACCAGGTAGGTGAGGAACACGCCGGTCGCGAGCGTCGTCGAGCCCCAGAACTTCATTCGCGCCAGTGCGAACGCCGCCGGAATGCTGATCAGCATGGTGACGATCACGACCACGATGGACACGATGGCGGAATTCCAGAAGAAGCGCAGAAACTGGTTCGAGGTCAGAAGCTCGACATAGTTCGCCAGGGTCGGATGAAACACCCACCAGGGATTGGTCGCCGCCGAAATCTCCGCGCTGCTCTTGAGAGAGGTAATCAGCATGTAGATCGGCGGAGTGAGCGAGAAGATCGCGAACACCACCAGGAAGAAGTAGGACCAGCGCAGCGCCCAGGCGCGGTCCCGGCTCATGCTCCGGTACTTGATCTTGCGCGTGGGGCCGCCTTTGTCGATTGCGAGCGTGCTCATCAGGCTTCGTTCCCACGTTTGCTGACATCGCGCAGTATGAAGATCGCCGCGACTGCGAGGATCGGCACCATGAACAGCGAGACGCAGGCGCCGAGCGGAATGTCGCTGCTCTGGATTCCGACCTGGAATGCCCATGTGGCGAAGATATGGGTGGAATCCAGCGGGCCGCCCGAGGTCAGGATGCGCACGATGTCGAAATTGGCGAAGGTCACGATCAGCGAGAACAGCGTCGTGATGGCGATGATGTTGCGCATCATCGGCAATGTCACGTACCAGATCCGCTGCCACCAATTGGCGCCGTCGATGGCGGCCGCCTCATAGAGCTGGTCCGGCACGGATTTCAGCGCCGCGAGATACATGATCATGAAGAAAGGTGCGCCATACCAGACGTTGACGAGAATGACGGAGAAGCGCGCCCAGAAGGTGTCGCCGAGCCAGGGGACCGGGCCGACGCCGAAGAATGAAAGCGTATAGTTGAAGGCGCTGTAGGAAGGATCGAACAGCCATAGCCACGCCAGCGTGCTCATCGCCGGCGGGATCACCCACGGGACCAGCAGCATGCCGCGCCATTTGCGCTGGCCCTTGGCCGGAAGGTTGTGCACGAAATGAGCGACGATGAAGCCGAGCAACGCCTTGAAGAAAACGGCGGTGATGGCGAAGATGCAGGACTGCCTCACCACCATCCAGAACGTGTCGCGCTTGAACAGGAAGGTGAAGTTGGCGAAGCCGACGAATTTCTGCATCGACTTGTTCAGCGTCGCAAGGTGCATGGAGTAGAAGGCAGGATAGAGCACGAGCAACGCGATCAGCAAAATCAGCGGCAGCGTCAGGAAGAACGCCATCGTCGACTTCCGCCTGAGGGCATTGCGCAGGCTGGTGCGTTTGCGCGGGCTCGCAGCGTGGACGGAGCGACCTTGCTCAACGACGACATCGGCCATGGTCAGACTTTCTCGCGGATTTCAAAGGGGAAGCCGGCCGGATCGGTCGGCTTCCCTCGACAATGTGATGATGGGACGAGCGGATCGTCGGCGGCTCACTCGTGAGCGCGTGAACCGCCATGAGCACCCGGCATCAGCTCCGCATGAAGCCTTCGCACTCGCCCTCGGCCCAGGCGAGCGCCTGGTCCATCGTCTCGCCCCTGGCATAACGCAGCGCCAGCTTGGTCAGCGTCGCCTGGGAGTAGATCTGCTGTGCGATCTTTGGCGGAGCGGGCGATGCCGCGATCGACATCGTCTGGCTGCCGTGCGGATCGGGATAGTGGTAGAGCGTGCCCTTTGGCGGCCCTTCCTCGGCCCAGGTCTTGAGCTTCGTCAGGTTTGCGAAGGCCGGCAGGTCATAGCCGCCGCTCGCTGCAACGAATTTTTCGATCGAGGACGGCTGCGAGAGGTGGGCGAGCAGGCTCTTGGCCGCCGGCTTGTTCTTGCCGAAGGCCCATACGCCCCAGAAATACGGCAGGAAGGGCGCGAAGCGGCCCTTCGGACCGGCCGGCATGCTGTGGGTCCAGCATTGCTCTGCAATCTGCGGGGCATCGCGCTTGGCCACTGCCCAGGCGCTCGGCGGATTCAGGATCAGCGCACCACGGCCCGAGATCAGCCATTTGTTGTTGGACGCATCGTCCCAGGACGCTGCGTCAGGCGGCAGGACGGCAATCAACTTCTTGTAGAACTCGAGCGCCTGCCGGACCGCGTCCGTCTTCACCGTGACATCGCCCTTGGCATTGACGAGCTCGGCGCCGAACGACTGGAAGATCGCGCCGGCCGTGTCGACGCTGTCGGTGGTCTCGCCAAGCCCGATGCCGAACGCAACGCCGGCCTTCTGACAGGCCTCCGCCGCCTTCAGGAAAGTATCCATCGTCCAATTGTCGGCCTTGGGCGCGCTGCCGGCCGGATACATCGCCTGAACGTCGATGCCGGCATGCTTCTTCATCAGGTCGATGCGGGAGCAGGGCCCCTTGATCTGGCTGCCGACGGTCGCGGGCACGGCAAGCCATTTGCCGCCGCCCTGGCCCAGATACTTGACGGTGCCGTTGACGTCGCCGTTCTGCTTGATGATCGGCTCCATGATGTCGTTGACCGGCTCAAGCTGGTCGGCGTAGGCGTGCGGCCACCAGGTCGGCATCTGGAGAATGTCGTGACCGGATTTCGCTTGTGCTTCGGCGGCGACCGTCAGTTCGAGCTTCTTGTTGTTGCTGGTGATGTAGTCGATCGAGACTTCGACCTTCTCCTTCGCCGCCCATTCGTTGACGAGGTCGGTCGAGGCCTTGTTGGCGCCTGGCACCCAATGGTCCCAGAAGCCGATGGAGAGCTTGCCGGCGGCATAAGCGCCCCGGACATAGGGCGCGGTGATCAGCGCCGCGGAGGACATTGCAGTGGCAGCCACAAATTGACGTCGCGTCAGTGTCTTGCGTGACATCTCGTTTCCTCGCTTGGGTGTTGTTGTTGGAGTTTCCTCTAGAGACTTCTTTATTGATTTATCGAGTGTTTCTTGTTGGCGTTTCTTATTGGGGCCGTCGGCTCGCACGAGCAATTCACGCAAGCCGCAGCAAATTGGTAGCGCGATCAGATCATGATTGATCGCATCTGTCGAGAAAGCCGAACGGCTCCGCGGCTAAAACTAACGTTGTGTCCGGAAAAGGCGTGACGCATCGAGGCGGCACGCTGCAGGCGAAGGGCGTTCGCTGTTTTTGCGACGCACACGTCGCGGCAAGCCGCCTGGAACGGTCCGTGCGCATTTACGCCGCAGTTTCCAATAACCGTGCGTAACCGCTTCGCGTGAAAGACTTTTCGGGCGTGGACAACAATGGCTGCGTCTGGACCGCGAAGCGGCTGAAACGATACAATTGCAGCCGGCGGTTATTCCCGCCCGATGGACCGTCGATTCGATAATGGAGACGAGGATGATCAACCCGGCGCACACAGCGCTGCTTCACCTGCGGCGATGGTTCGCGCTCGGGACCGTGCTCGCGCTGCTGCTCGGCGCCGCCGCGCCGGCAAACGCTCAAGGCTTGGTCAAAGGCGTTCAGGAAGGCGCGGAAGCCGGGAACAAGGCTGCCGGTCCGGTCGGCGGCGTGCTCGGCGGTGCGATCGGCGGCGTGGTTGGCGTCTTCACCGGCGTGCTCGGTGTCGGCGGCAACAATCAGCCGCCAGCCCCCAAGGAGTCTGGCAAAGACGCCAAGCAGCAGGGGGTGGCCAAGGACAAGGATGCCAAGAGCGCCAAGACGGGTAAGAACGCCAAGGCGAGCAAGGAGGCGAAGAACGCGCCCCGGGACAAGAGCAGCAAGGAGAACAAGGGTGTCACGGTTCTCACCCAGCCCGGCGCACCCCAGCAGAGCGCGGAACAAATCGTCGCCAACAGCGACGCCTATATCGAGCGGATCAAGTCCGAGCTGAACCTCACGCCGGATCAGGAGAAGCACTGGTACGGCTTCTCCAGCGCGATGCACTACCTCGGGCACAATGGTGCAGAGCGGCTCAACCTTCGGATTGCGCGCGCCAAGCGGGATCCGCCTGACGACATCATCGAGCAGATGCGCAACGAGGCCCAGTTCCTGATCGATCGAGCCGCCGACCAGCGCAACGTTGCCGACGCCGCCGAGCCGCTCTACTCGAGCCTCGACGACAAGCAGAAGCAGGTCTTCATTCAGGAGATGGTGCGCCTCAGTCATGAGCGCGGATTGGATTGATCAAGTTGGATCGGTTCGGGCGCGCCTGAATTAACGGCGTCCGCCACGAATTCGTGTATCCACACCGCAGTTCGGTTATGCTTAGCTTCGCAAGGTTGATTGCGGGGTTGAAATGGCGGACGGACTCTCCGTTTTCCTCGTCGAAGACGAGGCGTTGATCCGGATGATGATTGCCGACATGGTGGAGGAACTCGGCCACCACGTCGTCGCGGAGGCGGACAATGTGCGGGACGCCAGCGCGTTTGCCATGACCGCGCAATACGACCTCGCCATCCTCGACATCAATCTCATGGGTGTCTACGTCGATCCCGTCGCCGACCTGATCGAACGCCGCGGGAAGCCCTTTCTGTTCGCGACAGGCTACGGTCCGGAATTGCTGCCATCCTTGCTCAGACGCAGGCCCATCCTGCGCAAGCCGATCGCAATGGATCAGCTCAAGGCGATGATTGATTCGATGTTCCCCGAGCGGCCAGCCACAAACCCGAACTGACAGGTGACGGCGGGAGAGTTGTTCAACCGCTCAGTCGCGCCCGTTTCTCAGCACCCTTGCGATCGTGTGGGCCGTCATGGCCGCGCGGTCCGAAGCGCGCTGGGCCGCCAGCCGCTCGCGCGCCCGTTCCGCGATCAGGAGTTCGATCAGCGCCAGCCGCTTGTCTTCGTTGTCCGCCTCGCTTAGCAGGCGGTGGTAGCGGTGATAGTCGAAACCCAGATCCTGCTTACGCATGTCACGCCCCCCGCAACCACGCCACACACGGTGAGATTGTTTCCCATCCGAAACGGGCAAGCAAGTACGTTCCGCCTGGAACCAGGCGCGCGCCGAAAACAAGTTGTGTATTACTGGAACTCGCGGTCGGGAGTGATCGTCCGTCAGTCAGCGGTGTGGTCGGCGAACATCTTCAGCCCGACGAAGCTTGCATCCGGCTTGATCACGAGCCTGGTCGGAATGTTGCGCAGATAATCCTGGAAGCGTCCCTTCGCTTCGAAACGTGCGCGGAACGCCGAGGCCGCGAGGAAGTCGCGAAAGCGCGGCACGATCCCGCCGGCGATATAGACGCCGCCGCGGGCTCCGAACGTCACGGCGAGATTGCCGGCCACCGAGCCGAGGATGGCGCAGAACATCTGCAATGTGGCTTGGCTGATGGGACAACTTCCTTCCAACGCGGCTTTGGTGATGGAGGCGGCATCGCGATGCGGTACCTGGGCGCTCTCGACTTCCGCGAGCGCTTCGTACAGGTTCTGCAGCCCGGAACCCGAGAGCGCGCCACGTTCGATGGAGACATGGCCTAGGCGCTTGCGCAGGCAGGCGATCACGCGTTCCTCGCGCTCGTTCTCGGCCGGTAGCGTGGCGTGCCCCGCCTCGGTGACGACCGCCAGCCGCGCACCGTGGCGTTCGATCAGACAGGAGACACCAAAACCGGTTCCGGGGCCGGCGACCAGCAAAGGCTCTCCGGGCAGGCCATCGCCGCCGCCAAGCGGGATCAGGTCGGCAGGCTGCAGGGCGGGCAGGGACCAGGCCACCACCTCGAAGTCGTTCAGCACGTGCACGCTGTCCAGGCCGAGCGCGGGTTGCAGCTCGTTGCCGTCGATGACCCATGGGCTGTTGGTCATGACGCAGCGATTGTTGGTGACGGGCCCCGCCACGGCCAGCACCGCTCTTTGCGGCGGCTCGTCGCCCGACCGGCGCGCCAGGACGTCCGCGATGGCTTCCCCGACGGTCGGGAAGTCTGCAACTTTCACATAATCGATCGGTCCGGTCTGACTGCCGTCATTGGATTCGGATGAGCTCAGCGCGAAGCGCGCATTGGTGCCGCCGATATCGGCGAGAAGAATCTTTCCTGACTTGCCGATGCCCATCGCCCTGCGGCTTCCGCGGCCTTGCCTGGCCTCGGGAACCTTCGCCTCCGTTCCTGATCCGATCCGCAAGCGCGGACGGTCTGAGAATCCTCGCTTGGTTGTTCCTAGTCAACTCGGACAGGATCAAACCGTTTCATCCTGCATGAGCCTTGTCGCCAGCGCGGTCTCGCCGCACGCGGTCAGTGGTTGCGAAGCCGCGCCGGAAGGCCGACATTGGGAGGGCGTCCGACGCGCGCTGCCGGACGGATCGGGTGGGGACTTGCGATGAAGATTTCCGACCGTGACGTGTTGCTGGTGATCGACGTGCAGAACGACTTCTGTACCGGCGGGGCCCTCGCCGTTCCCGGAGGCGAGAAGGTCGTCCCGGCCGTCAACAGGATCGCCCAGAAATTCGCCAATGTGGTGCTGACCCAGGACTGGCATCCGCGCGACCACATCTCGTTCGCGCCGAATCATGAGGGCAAGCAGCCCTTCCAGACCATCGAACTCGACTACGGCACCCAGGTGCTATGGCCGCCGCACTGCCTGCAGGGCACGGCCGGGGCCGAATTCCATCGCGATCTCGACGTGACGCGGGCAACCCTTGTGGTGCGCAAGGGCTTTCGCCGTGGCATCGATTCCTACTCGGCGCTGTTCGAGAACGACCATCGGACACCGACCGGTCTGCTCGGCTATTTGCGCGAGCGCGACCTGAAGTCCGTCTTTGTCGCCGACCTGGCGCTGGATTTCTGCGTACGCTTCTCGGCGGAAGATGCGCGTAAGGCAGGGTTGGAGGTAGCCGTCATCGAGGATGCCTGCCGCGGCATCGATCTCGACGGCTCGGTGGCCGCGACCCACAAGAGTTTTCGGGAGTTCGGGATCTCTGTCGTCAGCCTCGAGGCGTTCCTGTGAGGATGTTGAGATAGCCATGGTGGAGAAGGCCGGTAAAGAGCAGGGCCCGGGGCCTGCTCCGGAGGAGCCCATGCTGTGGCCGTTCGCGGCGGCCCGGCTCGCCATGGACGCCTGCTTCTGGTGGATGGAGCGCGGGCCGACCGAGCCGGCCCAGAGCAGCCTGCCATGGACGACGCCGAGCACGGTGGCGCTTGAGCTAGCGACCATGCGCCTGCGCGATTGCTCGCAGGGTCACTCCGGCCAGGCGGCTCTGATCTGTGCACCCTATGCGTTGCATCGGGCCTTGATCGCCGACTTCGCACCGGGGCACAGCGTGGTGCAGTCCCTGCAAGGTGGCGGCATTGGCCGGGTCTATCTCACCGATTGGCGGTCGGCCACGCCCGAGATGCGGTACCTCTCGATCGACAACTATCTCGGCGATCTCAACGTTGCCGTCGACGAGATCGGCGCGCCGGTTGACCTCATCGGGCTTTGCCAGGGTGGATGGCTGTCGCTGCTCTACGCGGCGCGCTTTCCAACGAAGGTGCGGCGGTTGGTCCTGGTCGGTGCTCCCGTGGACGTGTCGATCGCTTCCTCGCTTTCCCGGCTCGCCCGGGACGCGCCCGAGCTGGTTTATGACCAGCTCGTCGCGCGCGGCGGCGGCAATGTCAGCGGCGAGGAGATGCTGCGCCTCTGGTCCAAGGCGCCGAGCCGCGACGATATCGTGGCGGCCCTGCAGCGGGATCTCTCGGACGAGCAGGGGGCGGCGCTGCTCGCGCGGTTCGACCGCTGGAACGCGGAGACGCTCAATCTGCCGGGCAGATACTATCTCGAGATCGTCAACGGGATATTTCGGGAGAACCGGATCGCTAGCGGCAATTTCGTTGCTCTCGGCCGCACTGTTGATCTGAAGGACGTGAGGGTGCCGGTCTTCCTCCTGGCAGGCCTCGATGACGATGTGGTGCCTGCGGCGCAGGCGTTCGCCACTGCCGGCCTCCTCGGCACGCCGCCAGCCTTCATTGCCGCCGCTTCCGAGCAGAGCAATCATCTCGGCCTGTTCATGGGCGCGCGGACCCACGCGCATGCCTGGCCCCGGATCGCTGCGTGGCTGCGTGATGACCTGCCGGGCGCCTTGGCTCGCAGCGCCTGAGCTCGCCGGGCGCGGCGAGGCAGGTTGCGCCCCGGCAAATCCGTTATGCATGAGGGCCGATGGCCTGCACGGGACGCGGTTGATGGGCTACATAGAGTCCGGAGCTGATGGCTTCGGCAAGAATGAGATTTAAGGGTACTGCGCTCGATGACTTTCCACTCGATCTACGCTCACGGATTTGCGCGCGTGGCAGCCTGCGTCACCACGTCCCATGTCGCCGATCCCACGGCCAACGCGAAGGCTGTCCTGGCGGCGGCCGAGGCCTGCCATGAGCAGTCGGCGGCGGTCGCGGTGTTCCCCGAGCTGTGCCTGTCCGGCTATGCGATCGAGGATCTCGTCAAGCAGGACCCGCTGCTCGATGCGGTCGAGCGAGGACTCGCCAGCATTGTTGAGGCTTCCGTTGGACTGATGACGGTCCTGATCGTCGGCGCGCCGTTGCGCTTTGGCAATCGCATCTACAATTGCGCCGTCGTCATTCACCGTGGCAATGTCCTCGGAGTCGTACCGAAGTCTTATCTGCCGACCTACCGCGAATTCTACGAGGGCCGGCATTTCGCTTCCGGCGCGGGCATCTCGGGCGAGACGATCGCCTTTGGCGGCCTGCATGCTCCGTTCGGCGTCGATCTCTTGTTCTCGGCCGAGGACGTCCCGGGCCTCACCATCGGCGTCGAGATCTGCGAGGACATGTGGATCCCGGTGACGCCCGCCTCCGAGCTCGCGCTCGCGGGCGCCAGCGTGCTCATCAACCTTTCGGGCAGCCCGATCACGATCGGCCGGGCCCGCTCGCGCGCTCTCCTGTGCCAATCGACGTCGGCGCGTTGCCTTGCGGCTTACGTCTATGCCGCCGCGGGAGCCGGGGAATCGACCACGGATCTCGCCTGGGACGGCCAGACCTCGATCTACGAGAACGGCGTGCTGCTGGCCGAGGGTGAACGGTTCCGCCAGGGCGGCCAGATCACGCTGGCCGACATCGACCTCGACCTGCTCAGGCAGGAGCGCGCGCTGATGGGAACGTTCGACGACAATCGCCGGCAGCGCGAGGCCTTTTACCGCAAGGTGACGTTCGCCATGAAGCCGCCGGCCGCCGACATCGGCTTCCTGCGAAAGATCGAGCGTTTTCCGTTCGTGCCGAGCGACGAAAGCCTGCTCGAGCAGGATTGCTACGAGGCCTACAACATCCAGGTCGCCGGCCTCGTGCAGCGCATGCGCGCAACCGGCACCAAGCGCGTCGTGATCGGCGTATCCGGAGGCCTCGATTCCACCCACGCGCTGATCGTCGCGGCCAAGGCGGTCGATCTGCTCGGCCTGCCGCGCGAGAACATCCTGGCCTATACCATGCCGGGCTTTGCCACCGGCAGCGAGAGCAAGACCCGCGCGCTGGCGCTGATGCAGGCATTGCACACGAGCTGGCAGGAGCTCGACATCAGGACCACCGCGACGCAGATGCTGAAGGACATCGGCCATCCCTTCGGCAAGGGCGAGAAGGTCTACGACGTCACCTTCGAGAACGTGCAGGCGGGCCTTCGCACCGACTATCTGTTCCGGTTGGCCAACCATCATGGCGGCATCGTCATAGGAACCGGCGATCTCTCCGAGCTCGCACTCGGCTGGTGCACTTATGGCGTTGGCGACCAGATGGCGCATTACAACGTCAATGCCGGCGTGCCGAAGACGTTGATCCAGCACCTCATCCGCTGGGTGATCTCATCCAGGCAATTCAGTGACGACGTCAACAGGACGCTAGGGTCGATCCTTGTTGCCGAGATATCACCGGAGCTCGTGCCGGTGGAGGCCGGCGAGAAGCCGCAGAGCACGGAAGCGGCCGTCGGGCCTTACGAGCTGCAGGATTTCAACCTGTTCTACACGCTACGCTTCGGCATGCGGCCTTCGAAGATTGCCTTCATGGCGCAGCATGCCTGGAAAGACGTTGCCAAGGGCGAATGGCCGCCGGCATTCCCCAACGATCGACGCAGGGCCTATGATCTGCCCGAAATCCGCCGCTGGCTGGAAGTATTCCTGCGCCGCTTCTTCGCGTTCAGCCAGTTCAAGCGCTCGGCCATGCCGAATGGACCCAAGGTCTCGGCTGGCGGTTCGCTTTCGCCGCGCGGCGACTGGCGCGCGCCGTCGGATTCGAGTGCGTCCGCTTGGCTCGAGGATCTTGAACGGAACGTGCCGGGCTGATCGGCTGCCGATCGGCAATGTTGGGGAGGGAGGATTTGATGTCGGCCGGGGACGGCGCGGGTACGGGTGAGGAGGCCAAGGTCACGAACGGCCTCTACATCTTCGACATCGAAATGCGGGACGGCAAGCGCGGGCAGGCCAGAGGCGTGGTCGTGCTCTGCGACGGCCGCATCATGGGCGGCGACAGCTACTTCTGCTACACCGGCAGCTACTCGTTCCGGAACGGCAAATGGCGCGGCGACATGATCGTCAATCAGCACACCGAAGCCGTCGGCAGGATGCTTGCCTTTGGCGGTCGGGAGGTCACCTGCGGCTTTTCCGGCGACTATTTCCCCGGTGGCGCGGAAGTCGAAGGCATGGCGCTGGTCGGCAAGACCAGCGTGACGTTCACGGCGCGGCTGACGCTCAAGGATGCAATGTGAGCGCGACCTGATCTGCTCTACTCATTCCACGGCCACGTTCCTGCTCAGGAACATTCGCACGAACAGAACGTTCGCGTTTGTTGTTGCGATTTGTCGAGGAGAGGGACCATGCGTAAACACTTGATGTTATCGACTGCGGCCATTGGGCTGATGCTCGCATCCGGCTTCGCCTACGCCCAGTCGCCCGGTGAACGAAGGGACGAGCCAAGACGGACCGAGGAACCGGCGAAGGGCGCCGCGCCGCAACGCGGTGCAGCGCAAGAACGCGTTCAAGAGCGCGCACAGGGCGCCCAAGAGCGACTGCAGGGCGCGAGCCGCGAGGAGAAGGGCGGCGCTGCCAAGCAGGAGGCGAACGACGACAAGCGCCAGTCACGCGGTCCTGCCGATCGCAACCAGACGAAAGGCAGGGATCAGGCACAAGAATCCCGCGAGCCTTCGCGCGATCGCAACCGGGAAGCCGAGAGCACGAAGCCGGGACGCGACAGCAAGAGCAGCGCCGAGACCAAGCAGGACAAGTCTGCGCCGCAGAAATCGACCGCGGAGTCCGAGAAGTCCAAGAGCGGCCCTTCCGGCCAGCAGAACGAGCGCGCCGGGACTGCGGCCAACCAGAACGAGCGCAATCAGTCTCAGCCGCCGCGCAATGCCGCCGAGCAACAGCCGGCGCAGCAGAACAACCGGCCGGCCACCGCGACCGACACGAACCGCACCGCACCGACCAACAATGCGCAGACTGCGCCGGCCGCCACCGGCACGCAGACCAATCAAGCCAATCAGACCACGCAGACCAACACGCAGGTCAATCAGCAGGCCCAGGTGACGACCGAGAAGCAGGTGCGGATCTCCGAAACCGCGAGACGCGCGCGCCTGGCCCCGCCGGTACGCAATCTGAACGTCTCGATCCGGGTGGGTGAGACGATCCCGTCACGCGTACGATTGCATAGGCTTCCGCCAGAGATCATTGCGATCGAGCCGCAATACCGGGGCTACGAGTATTTCTCCACCGAAGAGGACATCGTCATCGTGGAGCCGCGCACGCAGCGCATCGTCAGCCAGGTGCCGCGCGATCCCTCGCGAGCCCGTGCGCAGATGGGTGGCTCCGGCACATCGAACGTGGCAGCTGCAGGCAGCAACACGAGCAGCAACTTGAATTGTCGGATCATGCGGCGTGATGCCTCCGGCAATGTCGCCGAGGCAGAGCCGACGACGGTCGGCTCGACCGCGCGCATGGATTCGATGAACGTGACGGTTCAGATGCCGGGCGGCGGCACCTCCGCGCCGATTGCTCTCGACGCTGCCGCCGGCAGCATCCTGGTCGCCACGCAGGGGCAGGGCGACTGCACCGTCACGATCGAACCGCAAGCGCGCTGATCGCCGCGAGGCACTGAAACGACAACGCGCCGCCCGGATGCCCCAGCCGGACGGCGCATTGTTGCGTTCAATCTAGGAAAGCTTCGAGGTCCGGAGTGCCTAGGAGTCCGGACCTCGTCACCTGCCCCAGCCTTCAATCCCCCGCCCCATGTGGTCCCCCAACCCCATGCTGCGCGATCAGTAGGTGATGCCCGTGGAAGTGGCCGCCGATCGATGTCCCGCGATGTACGTGAACGCTGGATAGGATTCCATTCCGGATCACTACGGACACAGATCTCGCTTGCCATGTGTTCGTTCTACATCGGTCACGCGCGTCCGTGCCTGATCTGCTCGGGGTGGCCGGCAAGATGTCCACACCCTCCTTCGTTACGGCGCATCGGCATTCATGGGCCTGTCATTGAACTGGTCTAGCGCTGCTCTCCGTCATTGCTGACGACCGAGGAGCAAGCCATGTCGAAGCCGGTGCTGGGCGCCGCATTGTCCATCAAATCGATCCCCGCGCATCGCGACTGGCTTCTCGAACGGCAGCGTGACCTCGAAATACAGGATTTCTTCCGGGCCGATCTGCTCGACAGCGATTGGCGGAGCACCGCGGGCGAGATCAAGCAGATGCTCGCAGGCCATACCGGGCGCCTCGGCATTCACGGCCCGTTCTGGGGATTCAAGATCGACAGCCACGATCCCATGATCCGCCAGGCGGTGACCAAGCGCTTGCTGCAGGGCCTCGACGCCGCCGAATTCCTCGGCGCGACGCAGATGGTGATCCATTCCCCGTTCACGACCTGGGACCACAACAATCTCGATCTCTATCCTGACAATCGCGGCAATCTGGTCGAACGCGTCAAAGCAACGCTCGCCGAGGTGATCGCGCGGGCCGAGACGATTGGCTGCGAGATCGTGATCGAGAACATCGAAGACAAGGATCCTCGTGACCGCGTGCGCCTCGCCAAGGCGCTCGAAAGCAGCAAGGTTCGCGTCTCGCTCGACACCGGCCACGCCAATTACGCGCATATCTCCACCGGAGCGCCGCCCGTCGACTATTACGTCGAAACTGCGGGCGACATGCTGACACATGTGCATCTGCAGGACACCGACGGATTTGCCGACCGGCACTGGGCGCCGGGCGAAGGCAACATCCCGTGGGTCGCCGTATTCCGGGCGCTGGGACGGCTCACGTCGAACCCGCGGTTGATCCTCGAGCTCCGCAATCACGACGACGTCCGCGCCGGCGCAGCCCATCTCGCCGCGCTCGGGCTCGCCGAATAACCGACATCACAAGGGCAGGGGTCCCATATGAGCAAACTCACCCGTCGTACCATCCTGAAATCCGGCGGCGCTGCCGCGAGCACGCTGCTGCTGCCGCGCTTTGCGATCGCGCAAGGCGACAACCGTCCGTCGGTGACGATCGCCGTGCAGAAGGTGACCAATTCGAACGTGCTCGACGTGCTCCGCGAGCAGTCCAATGTCGGAGAGCGCGTGTTCTTCTCCTCGATCTGGGAAGGCCTGATCTCCAAGAACTGGCGCGGCAATCTCGAAGCCGTGCCCGGCCTTGCCACCGAATGGCGCCGCATCGACGATCAGACCGTCGAAGTGAAGCTGCGCCAGGGCGTCAAGTTCCACAATGGCGACGAGCTCACGGCGGAAGACGTCGTCTTCACCTTCAGCCGCGAGCGCATGTTCGGCGAGACCGAGGCCAAGAACCGCTCCACCATCAGGGCCTTCGAGAAGATCCCGACGCCGCGGCCGGGCAAGGAGCTGCCGCCCGACGTGCCGGCCGTCGCCCGGCGCATCTGGCCGGACCTCGTGCGCGTCGATGCCGTCGACAAGTACACGGTTCGCTTCTACAACGCGACGCCCGACGTCACCATCGAGGGGCGGTTGTCGCGCTACGGCTCCGACATCATGAACCGCCGCGCCTGGGACGAATCGGCGAGCTATCTCGACTGGGCGCGCAAGCCCGTCACCACCGGTCCGTACAAGGTCGTCGAGCTCAAGCCCGACGTGTCGTTGACCCTCGAAGCGCATGACGAATATTGGGGCGGCCGCCCGCCGCTCAAGCGCATCCGTTTCCTCGAAGTGCCCGAGGTCGCGAGCCGCATCAACGGCCTGTTGTCGGGCGAATACCAGTTCGCCTGCGACATCCCGCCGGATCAGATCGCCGGCATCGAGAAGAACTCCGCCTTCGAAGTGCAGGGCGGCACCATCCTCAATCACCGCCTCACCGTGTTCGACAAGAACCACGCCGTGCTCGCCAATCCCTTGGTTCGGCGCGCCTTCACCCATGCGATCGACCGCCAGGCCATCGTCGACAGCCTGTGGGCCGGCCGCACCCGCGTGCCGAAGGGGCTGCAATGGGAGTTCTACGGCGACATGTTCAACGCCGACTGGAACGTGCCCGCCTATGATCCGAAGCTCGCGCAGGATCTGCTCAAGCAGGCCAATTACAAGGGCGATGCGATCCCCTATCGCCTGCTCAACAATTACTACACCAACCAGGTCGCGACCGCGCAGATCCTGGTCGAGATGTGGAAGTCGGTCGGCCTCAACGTTCAGATCGAGACCAAGGAAAACTGGTCGCAGATCATGGAGCGCGGACCGGCACGCGCCGTGCGCGACTGGTCGAACTCGGCTGCGTTCAACGATCCGGTGTCCTCGCTGGTCGCCCAGCACGGCCCGAACGGCCAGCAGCAGCAGATCGGCGAATGGACCAACGCCGAACTGAACAAGCTCTCGGAGTTCCTGGAGACCTCGACCGACCGCGCCGCGCGCAAGAAGGCGTTCCGCCGCATGCTGGAGATCGCCGAGCGCGAGGACCCCGCCTACACCGTGCTGCACCAGAACGCGACCTTCACCGCCAAGCCGAAATCGATCAAGTGGAAGGCCTCGCCTGCCTTCGCGATGGATTTCCGCGCCGGCAATTTCGAGGCCTGAGGTGACGCAGCTGATCGCCATTGCAGGCCTGAGCGTCGCCTTCAGCGGCGTGCCGGTGCTGCGCGGCGTCGATCTCGCTCTGCAAAAGGGCGAGGCGCTCGGCCTCGTCGGCGAGTCCGGCTCCGGCAAGTCGGTGACGTGGCTGGCTGCGCTCGGCCTCCTGCCGCGGCATGCGCAGGTCGCAGGTTCGGTGCGGCTGGACGGACGAGAGATCCTCGGCGCGCCGTCCGCAGAACTCGATCACGTCCGGGGCGGGCGGATCGCCATGATCTTCCAGGATCCTGCCAGCGCGCTCAACCCGGTGCTCACCATCCGCAAGCAGCTTTGCGAAGCGCTGGCGCTGCATCGCGATCTCTCGGGCGAGGCGGTGAAGGCGGAAGCGCGACGGCTGCTCGACCTCGTCGGCATCCCCGACGCGACGCGGCGGCTGTCCGCCTATCCGCACGAGTTCTCCGGCGGCCAGGTCCAGCGCGTCATGATCGCGATGGCACTCGCCGGAAATCCCGATCTGCTGATCGCGGACGAGCCGACCACGGCGCTGGATGCCACTATCCAGGCCCAGATCCTGGAGCTGCTCTCGCTGGTCCGCCGCGAGATGGGCATGGCGATGGTCCTGATCAGCCACGATCTTGGCGTCGTTGCCGAGAATTGCGATCGCGTCGCGGTGATGTATGCCGGGCGCATCGTCGAAGCGGCGCCGAGCAACCAGCTTTTCGCCGATCCCGTGCATCCCTATGCGCAGGGCCTGATCGGCGCATTGCCGCCGCTCGACGGGCCGCGTCGGCGCCTCACTGCCATTCCTGGAACGGTGCCTGATCCGGCGCACATGCCGAGCGGCTGCGCCTATGCGCCGCGCTGCGCGCTTGCCGGCGAATCGTGTGGCCTTGCTGCGCCGACCCTGGCGCCGATCGCCGATGACCGCAGCGTCGCCTGTGTCCGCGCCGAGGCTTCGCGCCGCGCGGTGCTCGGGATGGCTGCGGAATGAGGCCTCCGCTCGTCGAAGTGTCCGCGATCTCGCGCAGCTATGCCATGCGCTCGGGTATGTTCGGACGCGCGACGGCCGTTCATGCCGTCGACGGCGTGTCGCTCACGATTGCCAAGGGAGAGACGCTCGGCCTCGTCGGCGAGTCCGGCTCGGGCAAGTCGACCACGGGCCGCATCGTGCTCGGCCTCGAGCCGCCCGACAGCGGCGATGTGCGGTTCGAGGGCAGGCCCATGGCTGCGCCGGGAACGGCCGCGTGGCGGGCGCAGCGGGCGCGGATGCAGATGATCTTCCAGGACCCGCTGGGGGCGCTGGACCGGCGCTTGCCCGTCGCGGTTCAAATCCGAGAGCCGCTCGACATTCACGGCCTCGGCACGCCCGCCGAGCGCGAAGATCGCGTCCGGGAGCTGCTGCGCGCGGTCGAGCTGACACCGGCCCACGGCGCGCGCTATCCTGGCGCGCTCTCCGGCGGCCAGCGCCAACGCGTCGTGCTGGCGCGAGCACTGGCCACGAAACCCGATTTCCTTGTTTGCGACGAGCCAGTCAGCGCGCTCGACGTCTCGATCCAGGCGCAGGTCGTGAACCTGCTTTGCGACCTGCAGGCACAACTATCGCTGACGCTGCTGTTCATCAGCCACGATCTGCGCGTCGTCAGGCAGATCAGCAACGTCGTGGCCGTGATGTATCTCGGCCGCATCGTCGAGATCGGCAGCGCCGACGATCTGTTTGCGCGGCCCGAGCATCCCTACACCCAGGCGCTGGTCTCGGCCTCGCCCGCGCCTGGCCGCCGCAGCGCGGGCCGTATCGTTCTGTCAGGCGATCCGCCGAACCCGGCCGCGCGGCCGAACGGCTGCGCCTTCCATCCGCGCTGTCCGCGCGCCGTCCCGCGCTGTGCCAGCGAGGTGCCGGCGCTCCTGGCTGTCGGCGGCAACCGCCAGGTGGCCTGCCATCTCGTCACGGGCGCCGAGACACGGGACGCCGCCTGATGGGACGCTATCTCGCCATTCGGATCGGACGCGCCGCGCTCACGATCGTCCTCGTCGTCACCTTCGCCTTCATCGTGCTGCGACTCTCCGGGGATCCCGCGCTGATGATTTTGGGACCCGAGGCGCCGCCGGAGGTGCTCGCAGCGTTCCGCAAGGCCTGGGGCCTCGATGATCCCATCTGGGCTCAGTATTTCGACTATTTCGGCGCCATCGCCAAAGGCGAGCTAGGCCGCTCGATGCGCGACGGCCGGCCTGCGATCGAGCTGGTGCTGGAGCGGATTCCGGCAACGCTGGCGCTGACCTTGCCGGCCTTCTTCTTCAAGGTCGCGCTCGGCATTCCCGCCGGCATCTACGCTGCGCTGCATCGCGGCTCGGGAATTGATCGCGCCGTGATGATGACGGCAGTGGCCGGCTTCACGGTGCCGAGCTTCGTGCTGGCGCTGCTCTTGGTCCTCGTCTTCGCCGTGCAGCTCGGCTGGCTGCCGTCAGGCGGGCAGGACAGCTGGCGTCACGCCATCCTGCCGATCACGACGCTGAGCCTCGGCGGCGCCGCGGTGCTGGCACGCTTCACCCGGAGCGCGATGCTGGAGGTGCTGGGCCAGCCCTACATTCGCACGGCTTCCGCCAAGGGCGTGCCGTGGCGCAAGGTGGTGACGTCGCACGCGCTGCCGAACGCAGCGATCCCGACCGTGACCATTCTCGGCTTCATGGTCGGCACGCTGATCGCGGGCGCGGTCGTGGTCGAGAGCGTCTTTGCCTGGCCGGGAGTAGGGCGGCTTCTCGTCGTCGCCGTCGCCAACCGCGATCTCGCCGTCGTGCAGTGCATCCTGTTGCTGGTCGCGATGACCATGGTGACGTCCAATTTGATCGTCGATTTCCTCTACGGCTTTCTCGACCCGCGCCTGCGCACCAAAGGAGCGCACGCATGACCGATGCCACGCTGAAGGATACGTCTGTCCGCCGCCACATCAACCTGCCGGCCATTCCCGTCTCGGTGGCGCTGGCGGTGGCCTGGATCGTCGCGATGCTGCTGATCGCGGCCTTCGCCGAGAAGATCGCGCCGTACGGCTATACCCAGCTCGACCTGCGCAACCGGCTGGCGGCGCCCGGCAATGCTGCGCATTGGCTCGGCACCGACGAGCTCGGCCGGGACGTGCTGTCGCGTCTTCTCGTCTCCATCCGCATCTCGCTGCTGATCGCGTTCGGCGCCACCGCCATCTCGGCCATCGTCGGCACCACGCTCGGCTTCCTCGCCGCGCATTTCCGCGGGGCTGTAGAGCAGCTCGTGCTGATGCTGTCCGACTTCCAGGCCAGCATGCCGTTCCTCATCATGGCGCTTGCGGTGCTCGCCTTCTTCGGCAACTCGCTGCCGCTTCTGGTCGGCCTGATGGGCCTGTTCGGCTGGGAGCGCTATGCCCGCATCGCGCGTGGTCTTGCCATCTCGGCCAATGCGCAAGGTTATGCGGCCGCGGTGCGCCAGCTCGGTGCGACGCCGTCGCGGATCTATCTTCGGCACATCCTGCCCAATATCGCCTCGACGCTGATCGTCTCGACCACGCTGGTGTTTCCCGAGGTGATCCTGATGGAATCCGGCCTGTCGTTCCTCGGCCTCGGGGTGCAGCCGCCGATGACCAGCCTCGGCAACATGGTCGGCTACGGCCGGGAATATCTGACCCGTGCGCCCTGGATCATGCTGGCACCGGCGACCACCATCGTGGTGACCACGCTGGCCGTCTCCGTGATAGGCGACTGGCTGCGCGACCGGCTCGATCCAACCCTGCAATAGGCACGCGGGCCAGGAGGGTCCGCGCCGGGAGCAGGGGAGCCCTGTCCGGGCCAAGTTCCCGTTGCGCCCGCACGGTCCGTGCGCTATCCGGCCGGAAAGGCCTGAGGCGGCTCCACATTTTCCCGCCCGGCTGCAAACCCGAGGACGGAAACCGCCATGCCAGCCTATCGCTCCCGCACCACCACACACGGCCGCAACATGGCGGGCGCCCGCGGCCTCTGGCGCGCGACGGGCATGAAGGATGCCGATTTCGGCAAGCCGATCATCGCGGTCGTCAACTCCTTCACCCAGTTCGTGCCGGGCCACGTCCACCTCAAGGACCTCGGCCAGCTCGTGGCACGCGAGATCGAGCAAGCCGGCGGAGTCGCAAAGGAATTCAACACCATCGCCGTCGATGACGGCATAGCCATGGGCCATGACGGCATGCTCTACAGCCTGCCGTCGCGCGAGCTCATCGCCGACAGCGTCGAGTACATGGCCAACGCCCATTGCGCCGACGGCCTCGTCTGCATCTCCAATTGCGACAAGATCACGCCCGGCATGCTGATGGCCGCGCTGCGGCTCAACATCCCCGCCGTGTTCGTCTCGGGCGGGCCGATGGAGGCCGGCAAGGTCAAGCTGCAGGGCAAGACCAAAGCCGTCGACCTCATCGACGCCATGGTGGCGGCCGCCGACTCCAAGGTCAGTGACGAGGACGTCAAGGTGATCGAGCGCTCGGCCTGTCCGACCTGCGGCTCCTGCTCGGGCATGTTCACCGCCAATTCCATGAACTGCCTGACCGAGGCGCTCGGCCTCGCGCTGCCCGGCAACGGTTCGGTGGTGGCAACCCATGCCGACCGCAGGCGCCTGTTCGTCGAGGCCGGCCACACCATCGTCGATCTCGTCCGCCGCTACTACGAGCAGGACGATGCCAGCGTGCTGCCGCGCAACATCGCGAACTTCAAGGCATTCGAGAACGCGATGACGCTGGACATCGCCATGGGCGGGTCGACCAACACCGTGCTGCATCTGCTCGCCGCCGCCCATGAAGGGCAGGTGGCTTTCACCATGAAGGACATCGACCGGCTGTCGCGCCGCGTGCCCGTGCTCTGCAAGGTCGCCCCGTCGGTTGCGGACGTACACGTCGAGGACGTGCATCGTGCCGGCGGCATCATGGGCATTCTCGGCGAGCTCGATCGCGCCGGCCTGATCGACACCTCGGTGTCGACCGTGCACGCGCCGACCATGAACGAGGCGCTGGAACGCTGGGACATCAAGCGCACCAAGAGCGAGGCGGTGCGGACCTTCTACCGCGCGTCGCCGGGCGGGATCCCGACCCAGGTCGCCTTCAGCCAGGAGCGCCGCTACGACGAACTCGACGCCGACCGCGAGAAGGGCGTCGTGCGCGATCTCGACCACGCCTTCAGCAAGGACGGCGGTCTTGCCGTGCTCTACGGCAACCTGGCGCAGGACGGCTGCATCGTGAAGACCGCCGGCGTCGATGCCTCGATCCTGAAATTCTCCGGTCCCGCGCGCGTGTTCGAAAGCCAGGATGCCGCCGTCGAGGGCATCCTGGGCGGCAAGGTCGTCGCCGGCGAGGTCGTGGTCATCATCTACGAAGGCCCGCGCGGCGGCCCCGGCATGCAGGAGATGCTCTACCCCACGAGCTATCTGAAATCGATGGGCCTCGGCAAAGCCTGCGCGCTCGTCACCGACGGCCGCTTCTCGGGCGGTTCGTCCGGCCTGTCGATCGGCCATCTCTCGCCGGAAGCGGCCGAGGGCGGCAATATCGGTCTCGTGCGCACGGGCGATATCATCGCCATCGACATCCCGAACCGCAGCATCAACCTCGAAGTCTCCGACGAGGAGCTCGCCAGGCGCCGCGCAGCGGAGGAGGCCAAGGGCGATTCCGCCTGGCAGGCGCAAGGCCGCAAGCGCAACGTCTCGACCGCGCTCCAGGCATACGCTGCGCTCACAACCAGTGCCGCGCGTGGCGCGGTGCGGGAGGTGAAGCGACGCGTGAAGTAAGCCCGCGCCGTTCGCCTCACGCGCATGGTCAACAAGTTCTGAACGGCCGGCGATAGCCGGCCGTTCGCATTAAGGATGCCCCCACGAAGTTCGGCAGCCCAGGATTTTGCGGCGTATACTGGCGCGACCTTCGCAAATCCATTTCGGGCAACTGGGGCACCACCGCAATGTCTCGTACTCTTGCTGTCGTCTTCTCAACGGCCGTCGCCGCGATTTCCATGACGGGCGCAGCCTCCGCTGGCTGCTACAATTGCTATGCGCCGCCGCCCTGCACGACCTGTTACCAGCAGCAATATGTGCCCCCGCAATACCGCACTGTCGACGAGACCGTGATGGTGTCGCCGGGCTCAGTCGTCGCACACCGCACGCCGGCGCAGTACCGCACCGTGATGGTGCCGCAGACCGTGATGGTGGCGCCGCCCAGCGTCCAGTACGAGCGCATCCCGCCGCAATACGCCACGCGCCAGCGCGTCGAAATGGTCTCGCCCGGCTATTCCTACTACGCCCCGGTGCAGATGAACTGCGCGTCCTGCGGCTACTGAGCCCAGACGCAGCTAGGAAGAACCTGCGGCGCTCCTCTCGGGGGGCGCCGCTTTCTTTTTGCGAGATGTGAGGGGCGGGCACTATGAACCGGTAAGCCCGGAACGAGACAAAACGGCATGAACTCGTTCCTGACAACCGTTGAGCGACCGCAACTCGGGATGGTCGCTGCCCTCGTTGGATCGCTGATGTGCGCGGTCGCGATTGTCTGGTCGATCGGGTCGACCGACCGCGTCACCTATCTGGGTGCGGACCACGGTCAGGAACAGACGGCCGCGCACGTCCGCCTCAAGACGCTCCCTCAAGGAAGCTATGTGATCGAGCGAGGACCAATCTATCAGGCGATGCGCGCAGGGTGCCGTTACGACCTCAATTTCAGCCCTCAGTTCGGCCGCCACGTCAGCGACCGCCAGAGAACGAAGTATATCAGGAGCGCCGTGCTGGTTGACTGTCCTCCAGCTAAGACCAAAGCGGCCGCTTCAACTGTCCGGCTCACGGAATAGCCACCCTGTTCGACACCACTCTTCGGAGCCGCAACCGGTCGGTAAGCGTGATGTAGACCGACCTCGGGCGCCGGGCGGACGGAAGCGAGAACCAGAGCTGCGTCAGGCTAAACGGCTCGCCGAGGTCGCAGAATCCGTAGAGTCTCGTGTTCCTGACATTGTAGATGTCGACCCACGTGCGAGATGCAGCGGCGTTGAGCCCGCACGGCGGCAGCTTCGGCGACGCCGCAAACAGCGCTGGCGAGTAGTCATTCCAGTTGACGACCGTCAGCCCGACAATGAGCGTTGGTCCAAAAACGAACTGGCCGGCGTATTGGAGCACCGGACGTGGAAACGGCTGCGCCAGTGCCGGTGCCGCAAATCCAGCCAGAAGCGCGGCGGTCAGCAGAATTCGCTTCAAGCTCATATCGATCCTCCCTCGAACGTATGGGCCAAGGCTAACGACGATCAGC
Source organism: Bradyrhizobium sp. Leaf396 (assembly GCF_001424605.1). Taxonomy (NCBI): domain Bacteria; kingdom Pseudomonadati; phylum Pseudomonadota; class Alphaproteobacteria; order Hyphomicrobiales; family Nitrobacteraceae; genus Bradyrhizobium; species Bradyrhizobium sp. Leaf396. The sequence continues at coordinate 3,446 of NZ_LMQJ01000011.1, read as the reverse complement.
CTAAGCCCTTTGATCGTGCTCAACTCGGAGGCTCGTTCCCCTTGGCGGCGAGCACCTTTCAGGTAAGGACATTGCTACGACAGCTCGTCGAAACGCGGCCCCCTCGGGGGTCCCAAAACCCGATCACGCCGCCAGCACCAAGTTCGCGTTGCCTTCCCCGACCGACTGCGTTAAGCGACACCCACTCCCGGACTGGAAGGGTGGCCGAGCGGTTTAAGGCACCGGTCTTGAAAACCGGCGTGCCCGCAAGGGTACCGTGGGTTCGAATCCCACCCCTTCCGCCAGTATCCACTCCTCCAAACGGCAATAGTTAAGGGATTGGACCTTCTACGATTTTCTGAGGCGACCTGAGGGTGGCGCGAAGTAGCTACGGTGACAAGCTACGAACTCTGTCACCAAGCGGAGACCGGCAGGGTACCTCGCGTTTCTTCATCGGCAGCTGAGTTCTGGTGTGAGATTGTAGACTGCTGCGGCGATGCAGACGCTGGTCTGCCTGCCCGGCCGATGCGGGAGTTCGAACTTTAGGAGAGGGGGCTACGGCACGACCAATACTGGTACCATTCCATTCGCCAGGACCTCGGATGTTTGACTTCCCAAAAACAGCCTCCTAAGGCCGCGTCGCCCGTGAGATGCCATGACGATCAAGTCGCAACCTTTGGACTTTGCTGTTTCGATGATTGCAGTAGCCGGGTGCGAATTCGGAACATGCAGAAAGTCTGAAGAAACGCCGATTTCCTCCGCCATCGATCGAACCACCTTTAACACATTGTGCGCGTGCTCCTTATGAGCTGCCTCGTAGCTATCGATCTCGTCCTGAGACGGTAGGATCGCCGAGGTGTGCCCACTCCCATAGTCAATGTACATTGCCTCCGTCACTGTAATGATCGTTGCTTTGGCGTTTAGAGCCTTGGCAAGGGCGAGTCCGTGTCTGACGCCTTTGTTCGCAAGCTCTGATCCATCGGTGCTCAAGAGGATGTTGGTATACATTCGATCTCCTCCCCGATCTGGCCAATCACCCGACGCGAATTTGTTCGTGCGCGGATGTCGAACTAGCGGCTATCCACCAGCGGCATAAAAAGTCGCTCAACGACTCATGGTGCGATTGAGCAAAAACGACTTTATTCATCGAACAGGCAATAGCGCGGCACTACTTGGTGAGCGTATCCTTGTATATTTTTCCGTCTTTCATGATGATTTTGAGATTGTTGACGGGGTCGGCAAGAAGGCTGATATCGTTCAACGGATTTCCGTCGACGAGCAGCAAATCCGCTAATGCGCCTTGTTCCACAACGCCGAGTTTGCCGGGATAAGGATTCCGCTTGCCGGATAAGGCCAGCAGTTCGGCATTGGTCGATGTAGCCATGGTCAGCGCTTCGGCGGGCGTGTACCAGCGGGCGAGTGAGGCCAGGATGGCCCCCTGTTGTCGCGCTAGCGCTGCAGAGAACAGAACATCGGTTCCCCACGCCGTCTTGATCTTGTACTTCCTCGCCAATTCGTAGGATCTCGCTATCCCGGGCCAGACCTCATCGGCCTTGGCTCTTTGAACTGAGCCTACTGGAAAGCCCAACCTCAATTCTTCGGGCAGAGGCTGCATACTCAGCCAAACACCCCTGTCTGCAATCAGTTTTGCTGTCTGTTCGTCCATGAGGAAGGCGTGTTCGATACACTTTACTCCGGCTGCAAGTGCTCCTCGAATCGCCGCAGGCGTGAAGGCATGAGCCGTGACGTAGGTGCCCCAATTCTCAGCGGCTTCAACGGCAGCACGTATTTCGGGTTCGGTGAAAGTGGTCACGTCGATCGGACTGAAAGGCGACGACACTCCGCCGCCGGCCGTCAACTTGATTTGTGAAGCGCCTTGCATGAGCTGTTCGCGGGCACGGACGCGGACCTCGTCCGGGCTGTCCGCAACCATCGCGCCGCCGGTCTGCTCCATGCGGGTGAGCATACCGCCGATCGTTCGTGGTAAATCTATAAGCTGGCGAAAATCCCCATGGCCACTCGTCACAGTAATGACGGCGCCTGAGGGATAAATGCGTGGACCCTTGATGATACCTTCGTCAATGGCGCTCTTAAGACCAAATACCGGACCGCCCACATCTCGAACAGTAGTAAAACCGCGCATCAGGGTGTGCGTAGCCTCGTCGCCAGCAACAAGATTGAGGTAGCCGACATCGCCAAATGATTGCACCGGGGTAACTCGGATCAACATCGCATGCCAATGGTTATCGATGAGGCCGGGCATCAGTGTGCGTCCGCCGCCTTCGATATTGCGAATTTCCGCGAGGCTATCCACCGCTAGTGGGTGTAGGGAAATTGTTTCGATCTTGTTACCACGGACCAAGACATTGGAGGGAGCAGACAGCGTGGTGCTCTTGCCGTCGAAGATGCGGACATTCTGAAATAGCGTAGTCCCCCCTTCTGCCGGAGGCGCCTGCTGCGCTAGACATACTCCACCAAACCAACTCGACAGCGCCACCGCGACGGCCAGTGAACGACAGGTTGCGCTACCTCGCATTCGCCGCCCCATGCCCAGAGTAATCGAGAAAACTCCCAGCATCACCCGCGTATTCCCCCTCTATGTTCTGTATCAGCGACAGGATATCTTTACGAATGATCAGAGCGGATCGCTCTGATTGCGCCGAACGATTTTCAGAGCCAGGGAGATTGCGCCAGCAACAAGAAAGGCAATGCCGATAGCGGTGAAGCCGGCCGACTCGCTGCTTAAGCCGACCGCTGTCAGCAGCAAACCAAAAAGCAGGAGGAGCATACCCGCGAGCTTCTTGACCAGAAGGATTGGTCTTTCAACTACGATCGCCATCAGCGTACTCCCTTCTTATTGATCAATTCTCGCTATGTCGCTCCACCGCCGCCCCCATGCGTAGGGTCAGCCTGACCTGCGCCGTGGGATGTTAGGCCACGCCGAGGACAAATCCGAGCACCCACACTCGGCCGGGAATTCAGCAGGCATGACAAGGCGCCACAACGATGACTAACGCCAATGCCTGTAACCGCAAATGCGACGCCCTCTGCGCCACCAGCACTCCCAGCGACGACGCCGACGCCGACGCCGACGATGACGTTCCGGGAGGGGCCGCGGTGGCGGGCCTAAGCCAACTTGCGCCTTCTGTTTCAGATTGCTCGACTCGGCCGGAAGGTCTTTGGAAAGTGCAAGCGGTATGGCATTGGCCTCGCTGGGCCGCAGAGTAACGCCGCAACCCGCGGCGAAGGTGACACACAAAAGTCCACGAAGCGCGGCGCGACGATCGACGGTGCTCATGGTTCGATCCTCTTGTTTCGTTGCTTCTTATTCTTCGAACTCAAGACATGTGGCACTGAACTTCCTCCGAATGAGTGGACACCTGTAGTAGGCTCGTTGAGCCTGGAGGTGTTGAATGGAACGTGCACGTCGGTCGTTTACTGAAGAGTACAAGCGCGAGGCGGCGGGG